>DASWGO010000080.1:0-13429 GCA_036393695.1 Thermoplasmata archaeon | reverse complement strand
CCGCACATCTACGGAGCGGGTGGAGCCCTGAGCCAGACGGGAGGGCACGGAGATCTCCATTCCTTCCCGCTGGACTTCATTCATGAGGTGTCGCGTCGCACCGGTTTCTCGTATCTTTGCGACGGAGTCCCGGAGTGCCTGAAAGGGGTCCGGATGCAGCTCCGGGTCGGGGCGAGAGTCATCAAGGTCCTTGCGTCGGGCGGGGTCGCGAGCGAACTGGACCATCCGGTCCATGCGCAATTCTCGACGGAGGAGCTCGAGGCGATAGTCGCGGAGGCGGCGCGGGCGGACCGGGTCGTCGCCGCCCATTGTCACGGCAAGCCCGGCATCATGGCCGCGCTCCGCGTGGGATGCCGGACGATCGAGCACGGCACGTTCCTGGACGAGGAGGCGGCAGACCTCATGCGGGAGCGCGATGCGATCCTCGTTCCCACGCGGTTCATCATCGATCGCCTCGTCCGAGTGGGCAAGGAGGCTGGGATCGCTGAGTATGCGTACCGGAAGGCCGTCGCGATCAACGAACAGCACCAGAAGGCGTTGCGCATCGCGATTCGCAAAGGGGTGCGCATGGCCACCGGGTCCGACATCTTCACGTCCGCCGGCGGACCGGCGGGATGGGGCCTCAACGGTCACGAGGTCGGGCATCTGGTCGAGGCGGGGATGAAACCGGTTCATGCGATCGAGGCGGCCACGGCCACAGGGCCGCTCACGATCGGCCCGCAGGCGCCGAAGTCCGGACAACTCAAGGCCGGCTACGACGCGGATTTCCTTGCTCTAGCCAAGAGTCCGCTGGACCGGATTGGAATCCTCGCGGAGCCCGACAACATCCGGAAGGTGTGGATTTCTGGAGCGCCCGTCAAAGATTTGCCTCTCTAAGTCGAACGCTCGAGGCGCGCCCAAAAACTATTTCTCTCGCTGGGCGTTCGGGCGCTTCGCGCCGCGGTAACTCAGTTTGGGAGAGTGCGAGACTGAAGATCTCGAAGTCGCCGGTTCGAGCCCGGCCCGCGGCATGATTTTCCACGCCGACCGGTGTCCCGTCCGACGTCCTCGATCCGGGCCTCCAAAGGCCGCCCGTCGGATTACCGACCGGCCCTCTTCAAGACGTGGAGTGCGGTCGTCGTGATCCATCGGCTCGGGCGTCCGGGGACCTCCAGGCCGAGCGGGTAAAAGGGCCCGCGAAACTGGTACGCAGGGTCCTCCGTGTCCGGGTGGAGCGCATCCATGTTCCAGCTTCCATCACGGTTGCGCATCGCCTCGAGGCGGTCGAGGGCGGGCCGCATCCGCGGGTCCGCGCCGTAGCCCAGAGACGTGAGCACGTCAAGTCCGACGAGGATGTCGTAATAGTAGTGGACGGGATAGTGGAGCCGGAACCACGGACGGTAGGGAGTAGGTCCCTCTCGGAACAGGCGCCGCTCCAGGTAGAATTCCGCGCCTCGCTCGATCGATTCGAGGATTGGCGGCGTCCTCGCCTCGGAGGGGAGCGCCGCGAAGGCGGCGAGGGCCTCCCAGCAGTCGAGCGTCCCGGCGCGGGAGCGGAAGCAATGCCAGCCTCCATCCTTCTTCTGGTGGCGAACGAGCCATTCGATCGCCGGTTTCATCCGAGGGTCCTTCGAGTACCCGAATCGGGCCATCATGCGGACCGCGTTCCCGGTGATGCACACTTCGCTGCTGGGGCCTCCGAGATCGCCGGACCGCGAGAAGCGGTTCAGGAACAGGCCCATCGCTTTCGCGACCCGGGGGGTCTTCTTGGTGAGGCCCAGGTCCGAAAGGACGAGCAGCCGCCAGTTCGTTGCCACGTACTTGGGCCGGTACAGATCGAGTGCGGAGGTGCCCGGGTTCACCCATTGTCCCGACGGGTGCTGTCCCCGCAGGATCTGAGCGGCCCATCCCTTCCTCCCGATTTCTCGTTGTGCGCGGACGACCGCGGGATCGTCGGCCGGTCGGCCGAGAAAATCCCTCAGCACCCGGAGACGGACGCTCGGGTCCGAGTCCTTCGCGAGCAGCCAGTTGCGAAGTCCGGGGCGTAGGACCATGCGGACCTCGGAACCCGTGAGTTCTATTTATGTTCCCCATGGGAGGTGAGACTCGGCGGCCGATGCGATAGGGTCTTATGGGCCGAGCCGTTTCAACGAGTATCCCGCCTTAGCTCAGCCTGGTCAGAGCGGGTGACTGTAGAGTGCTCCCGTGCCCGTTCGCGTGCGCGGTGCCCGCTGCCATCATCAGGCCGCCGGTTCAAATCCGGCAGGCGGGATTCATTTTCCCAACCTCTAGGTGTACCAGTCTCGGTTACTCTAGGTACAAATCCATATACTACATGGACTCATACCTAGAGCCGATGCGAGCGCCGCTCATGCCTCCCCGACTGGACCACAAAGGGCCAACCCTGGACACTTTGCACATGGTAGAATCCGTGCTCCGGAAGTCTGACGAACCTCTGAGCCTCAACCGGATCAAGGGTCTGTTGCCGCGTAAGATGATGCACGCCACTCTCAGGGAGGCCATCGAGCACTACAAGCGCCTCGGGTGCGTCACCGAAGGTTCGAAAGGCGCGCTGTGGACGCTCAACGTCGAGCCTGAGTTATGGAAAATTGTCGAGGGCTGGGAGGCTCGTTGATGTGGCTCGCTTCACGGCAAGCGAGGTTCGGATCGGACATCGTGCACGGGCCGCCGAAGGGGAGCTTCAGCCAAAACAGCGAAAGAAGCTCCAATGGTGGGCCTTGCGTCTGAAGGAAGATGCGTTTGTCGGAGATCAGATTCCGAAGGATCGAATCCCCATGCAACTCGCAACTCGGAGCGATCTCCCCGCCCCTCTCACAAATGCTTGGCGATTTGAGTTGCCTCTTGCCTACCGCGGGGTGTACACCGTCCAGTCCGCTCCGGGAATCGGCACCGAGGTCCTCGTTCTCGAGATCCTCTCTCACAAAGAGTACGATCGAATGTTCGGATATCGGTAGGACAGGAGTTTCGAATTGCCGCCATCGGCGAGTTTCAATACTCGGACACTACCGCGATGCACCCAGTCCAAGGTTGCGAAGTAGGCGCGACTCCCTTCCGTGATCAGAAAACGATCCTGACGAGATGCCTGAGCCTCGTGGCGGACTACGTCCTCGCCTCGGCATGGACGTCCGCCGCCTTTTCGGCACCTTCCGCCTCGGCTGCGGGTCGCACTTCGGAGGTCGGCGTGTTCCAACCCTCCGCCAGCCTCAGATACAGGAACACCGGTTCGCCGAGTCGGGCGATGACGACTCCCTTGTGCGTCAGGGAGAATCGGGTCTGGTCGGGGTCGCCGAACGACGGCCCAGTCTCGACCAGCCCGGCCATTTCGAGGACCCGCAGTTTCCGAGAGATGTCGGGTGTCGTGAGCCCGCCGAGGATCGCCGCCAGCTCGCGGGCGCCGACCGATTTCTTGAGATAGATCGTCGCCAGGATCTCCAGGAACCGATCCCCGAAGACGCGCCGTGCAATCGATACGTTCCTCCGAACTGTCTCCTCGACGTCCAGCTCCGGCACCGCGCCCGTCCGGAGGTAGATGTCCTGGGAGAACCGGAAGCACATTTCCGAGAGGACGGCGAATCGCTCCATGAGCTCCCGGAAGATGTGTTCGTCCTGAGGCGACAGTCGTGCTGCCGGTGTCGGGGCCAGGCGGGAGGCTGCTTGGCCGCGACTCACTCGCGGCTTCATCGCAAGGCCGAACAGTTTGAGAGTATATGGCCGTCATGTACACACAAGTACACATTTCGTTTCTTGGTAGCGAAATCCCCCGGCTGTCTCAGGCTGCGCGTCGAAGCCGAGTTGGCGGGTTATGTTCCCACCGGTCGGAATCGGTGCGCCCGAAATCCCATCTCCTCCTGCCTCGGTTGTAGCGCACCGCGTGCGGTTCTATGACACAGTACACATAGCGTACATCCCCGCGGACACACTCCCGTCGCGTTGGAGGTGAAGGAACAAGGGAGGTCGCTGTCGGTCCGACGGGGCGCCGAAGGGCCTAACCGGCGTGTGCCACGGCGCCTCGCTTCGGAGAATGTCCCGTCATCAGACGATTTCTTGTGCCCGGTTTGCCAACGTATGGATGGGCGGCCCGGTTCACCTTCGGTGAACACAGAAGAACACATCGGAGCACACAGCGGTGATATATCGCTGCCCAAGTCTCCTCTTCTCTCCAATTAGGTGAGCGGATGTTGAAGCTCGAACGGGGGGCATCGCCAGAGATGCGTTTGCCACCCGAGTTACAGAAATTGCTCGACCAAAAGACCCTGCTCCTCCTGCTGAAGGGCGAGACCGGGACGGGGAAGACGACCGCGGCATTGGAACTCATGTCCCGCCTTCGATCGTCGGGGGACACGGTCCACATCTCGACGCGAACGTATCCGGACAAGCTCGTGTTTCAACACGCTCTCTTCTCGAAACTCGCAGCCCAGAAGAATATCCATTTCTTCTCCACCCTCGAATTTGACCCGACTCAATTCGTCGTCGCTCACAACGTCGTCTCGGGTCTTCATCGCCTTCTGTCGTCGATGGACAATCCGCTCGTCGTTCTGGACTCGTGGGAAGGCATCGCCGATTATATGCCTTCGGAAGCGCGGATGAAAGTCGAACAGTCGCTGATGGCCGTCCTCGAGGACACCGGGGCGCGGATGGTCCTCGTCAGCGAACATCCGGAGACGAACAGCACATTGGACCAACTCGCGGAGGCGATCCTGGTCCTCCACCAACGAGTCATTGACGACCGGAGGGTCCGCGAACTCGAATTTCGCAAGTTGAGAGGGGTGCCGATCCGACAGGAACGGTATCTCTTCACGCTCGCCGGAGGTCGCCTCCGGTACCTCGAGCCGTTCGCCTTCACGTTGCCCGAACGGACGTCCATGTTCCGGCCGTTGGAGAACACGGCAACCCACATGTCCACCGGAAGCCGCGACATCGATGCCCTCCTAGGCGGCGGCGTGCCTCGGGGGTCGACCGTCCTCCTGGAGATCCGCGGAGACGTCCCGTTCGAAGGCCAGATCTACGTGCCGCTCACCGCCCTGCTGAACTTCTTGGCGACGAACAACGCGGTCATGGCGTTCCCGTACAGCGACTACGACCCCACGCGGGCCCGTCTGTTCGCGACGCAATTCATGCCGGAAGACGTATACAACGCGAACATGCGCGTCTTCACGACGGACCGCGTCGACGACCCGGTGGCAATCAAGTTCTCCCTGAATCCAACCGAGGACTTCGACAAGTGGCTCGGGACGTACAGCGCGTACAAGGCGGAAGGAAAGACGATCTGGATGCTGATGGCGCTCGATACCGTCGAGAATTTCTACGGGCAAGGGGTGATGAATTTCCTCGCGACGGTCGCGTCGCGGGCCGCGGTGAACAAGGACATCCAGTCGATCGTGGCCCGACCCAACTTGGCGCTGACCCAAAAGGTGGCCAACATCTCGCAGATCCATCTCGTCCTGAGCCAACGCTGGGGTACGCTAATCCTCTACGGGGTGAAGCCTCGGACGGGCTTCTACGCGCTGCAGTTCACGTTCGGGCACGGCTATCCGGAGTTCGAGCTCATCCCGCTCGAAGATATCTCGTTGACCGCGGAAGCGGGTCCCGAGAAAGAGCGGCCCCCGTCCGTGACGTTCCCCGGTCGACACCACGCGCTGCGTGCGGACTTCTTCGAAACCGTGATGACCTCTCTGACTCGGTCCAAGAAGGGGGCCGCATGATGGCGGAGAAGGTGCTCGTCCGGCCCACCTCGGACCCCATGGTCCGCTCAACGCCGGACCCGGATACGCGGGTGTCGACGGGGATTCCAGGGCTCGATGAACTGCTCGAAGGCGGCTTCCCGACGGGGAGCCTGATCACCCTGGCGGGCCGACCGGGGACCGGGAAGACGATCTTCGGATCGCAGTTCCTCTACCAGGGGGCCCGCGAAAGCGGGGAGCCCGGGATGTACGTCTCCATGCTAGAGGGGCGCAAGGCGTATTTCCGGAACATGAACCGGCTCGGCCTCGACCTGCTGCCGCTGGAGAAGAAAGATCTGTTCCGGTTCCTTGAGATGCCGACGCTGAGCGCGGAGGGCCTGCCGGCGATTTGGGAGGAAATCGTCCGCAACATTGACGAGGCGGGCATCGTCCGGTTGGTCATCGACTCCTTCACGGCGATGTCGCAGGCGTTCGGGACCCAGGGCGACATCCGCGTGTTCACCCACATGCTCCTCGGGAAGATCATCGGGGGTGCCGGCTGCACCACGCTGATGATCACGGAGAGCGCACCCGGCCTCCTCGGGGACCTCAACCCGAACCCCGGGATGCAGGAATTCATCGCGGACGGCGTCGTCCACTTCCTTCTCGTGCCGGTGGCAGGGGATGCGCGCGTCCGTTACGTCGAGATCATGAAGATGCGGGGGACGAACCACCAAATGGGACCAATTCCGATCGACATCGGCAACCACGGAATCGTGGTCAGGATGCCACACATCCCCGGACGGAAGTGAGCGGGCCACCGCTCGGGGGAGTGTTCGTGGTACACCTGGCCGGACCGATGGGGCTGAAAGACAACAAGATGTATCAGGCCGCATACTGGAAGGCCTTCGAAGACTTCTTCGGGAAACAGAACTCGGCGGTCGTCAAGGCGATGATGCTGGCCAAGAACCCGAAGGCGGATACCGGGAGCGGCGAGATCGATCGCGTGTGCTTCGGCCTTCGAAAAACGATGGGATGGCTCGCGGAAGCGATCGAGAAGAAGGCCCTGTCCAGCCTCGGCCACTAGTGACTCGGCCTAAAACGGGTCCAAACGACCGCATAAGGGTCACTTGATAGAGAACCGCGCGACCACTTGGTTGTCGGTCTTTTCAATCAGGAGATCCGTCTGCAACATGTCGCGGAACGCGATCTTCAACAAGGCTTCGTAATAGACGGACCACTTCGAGCCGGCACTGTGTTTGAGGATGATGGTCCACTTGCCGCCGTCCACGTGTTCTTCGTATTCGAACGCCCGGCCGTACCGGGATTGAAGGCGGGGGAAACCGATGACCATCGCTTGAAGACTCACTTCTTTGAACCAGAACGTGATGAACTCGGGGACGAGATTTTGTCCGACCCACCGTCCGAGCTCCGCCGCCTCTTCATCCGAAAGGCGTTCCATCATCCGCTCAATCAGGGAGCTCGGGAGCGCGATGAGACCGAACTTCTCCGCGTAGATGTCCCACTCCACCAGCCTTCGGATCGCCTTGTTGACGAGGAGATTCACGCTGACCCCCTCCCGCTCCCCAAACTTGCGGAGGAAGTCGTCGACATCCCGCTCGATTCGGATCGTACGCGTGACACTGCTGCTCGGGGGCAACCCACTCCTCCCGACCGGAGAACCAGTAAGGAGCGTATAGGTCAAACTATCTAATCCTTTGTTCGGAACGATAGGCGGTCAGTCGTAGAGCCGGAGGCGGACGACGACTTGGTTCTCCGACTTCTCGACCTTGACCTCTCTCTTGAGGTGGTCGCGGAACGCGGTGCGGATGGCCTCCTCGTAGAACGTCGACCATTTCGCGCCGCTCCCGTGCTTGAGGATGATGGTGCGCCGGTCCCCCTCCTCGAGCTCCTCGTACGCGAACGCCCGCCCATACTTCGCCAGCAACTTCGGGAACCCTTCGAGCAGCGTTTCTGGAGTGACCTCCTTGAACCAGAACGTGATGTATTCCTTCACCAGGTTCTTCCCCGCCCAAATCCCTAGCTCCCGAGCCTCCTCGTCCGTGAGGCAGTCCATGAGTTTGATCAGCATCGCCGAGGGCAACGTGATGAAGCCGAACTTCTCGCCATAGGCATCCCACTCGACGAACTTCCGCAGCGCGCGGTTGACGAGCGTATTCACGCTCGTGTCGCCTTGTTCGGCCAGGTGCCGCAGACGCTCGTCGGCGTCCTTTTCAATCCGGACGGACCTTGTGACGCTCGCTTTGCCTGGCATGAACCGCCCTTGCCTCAGGCGTCCTAGCACATCGTTCTTTGTGTTCTTAGATGTTCTTTTGCACTCTTTCCGGCGGTCGGCGACACACAGTAACGGCCCCGAACCGGTCCAAAACATACGCCTATTGACCCTCGCCGCCCCACCCGGTCTCGGAGAAGGAAGATGGCGTTCGGGATTGCGAAGGGGGTCAAGGACCGTCGGCCCAAGTCCCCCTCGGTTCGACCGCGGTTCCGTCGGCCGCGCTTCGGACCACACATTCCGATCACCGGGCCGGGAGCGAGCCTTCGTGCGAGTCCGGACGGAGGCGGGATCTTCGGGGGTTCCCGACCTCTCATCGACGAACGCGGGCCGGGCGGGCACCTGGCTCCCCAAGGCGTTCGGACGCGAAGCATTGTGGTCCTGCTCCCGGCCCTCAACGAGGAGATGGCCGTCGGATCGGTCATCGAGCGAATCCCGATGGAATCGCTGAAGCGTGCCGGTTACGACGTGTACGTCTGGGTCGTGGACGGCCAGTCCGTGGACGGGACCCCGGAGGTCGCCAGGGACCGCGGGGCGAGCATCTACGTGCAGAGCGGCGCCGGCAAGGGGAACGGCGTGCGGCAGGCGCTGGACCACCTGATGAACGATCGGAATCGTCAGCACATCTCCGGACCCCGGCTCTACGTCATGCTCGATGCCGACGGGACGTATCCCCCGGAACAGATTCCGGAATTCGTCGAGGCCCTGGAATCCGGGTGCGACGTCGTCGCGGGCTCCCGGTTGCGCGGCCGCGTCGAGGACGGTGCCTTCACGTCGCTGAACCGGCTGGGCAACGAGGTCCTGAGCGGTTTCGCCCGATTCCTGTTCGGATTCCCGATCAGCGACGTCTGCACCGGGATGTGGGCATTCCGGGAGGACGCGCTCCAACATTTCCGCCTGGCCGCCGAAAGCTTCGACCTGGAGGCGGACATCTTTGCATCCGCCTGCGAAGTCGGAGCGCACCTGAAGGAGCTGCCGGTCGACTACGCCTGCCGAATCGGAGAAGCGAAACTGATCCCCCTCCGCACCGGGCTCCTCATTGCGTGGCGCCTTCTCATGAGGCGGTTGAACCCGCGGGACATCCGCGAGCTGCAACGCTCGCCTGTGACGACGCAAGTGGGGAGGGCGGTGGATCAGTGACCGTCACGGCGGTGGAATTGGATCTGGGCGACGCCATGGACTTCCGGTTCCCGGCGACGAAGACGCGAATCGTCGCCGCACGGTTCGACTGCGGATGCGAGTGGCGTCTGGTCGGGGAAGGCGTCATGACGGTCCGATGCCGGGACCACCCGGATTAGACCCTCGTTCCGAAGGTCCGGCTCCGGCTGGCTTCACGCTTGTCGTCCCCGCGTAAATGGAACGCCGGGCGATCAGAAAATCGGGAGCTGAGCCCGCGCGATCTGAGCGCTGATCGAGTCGATGTAGTCCCGCATGCGCGCGAGGATCGTCTGCACACGAATCACTCCCAGGAGCTTCCTGTTCTTCGTGACGAGCACCCTCGGGTCCCATCCTGGGCCATGAGCTTCGCAACGCGATCGATGCCCTCGTTCGCGTCGACGGACACCAAGTTCGGGGTCATGATGTCCTGCAGTCGGACGTCAGACGGGTTCCACCCGGCGCGACGACCGAGGATGTCCCACTCCGTCACGATGCCGATGGGCGTCCCTTCGGGCGACATGACGATCGCAAACCCGTGCCGCCGCGTGGCCATGGCTTTCGCGGCCTCGAGCACCAAACGTTGCGGCGGCATCGTGAGGAACTCCGTTTCCACGATCTCTTTCGCGTAGAGGACCATCCATCCGTCGTAACGACGACGCCGGTCGTATCCTTTGCCGGCCGCGACCTTCAAACCGCGGGAACGAATTCCCCCTCCATGGCGGGATTCCCGGAGTTCATTCGGAAGTTGCCGGAAGCGGACACGCCCCTCCAAGGGGTGACCTTGTGGTTGCTGCAAGGACGGACCGCTTCGGCGACGTTGTTCCAAGCGCGAGAGGATTCGACGGTGCCGGAACACAGCCACGGTGCCCAGTGGGGGATCATCGTCGAAGGGGAGATGCAATTGACGATCGACAAGGCCACGCGAACGTGCCGGCGCGGCGACGAGTACTTCGTGCCCGCCGGCGTCCCCCATTCCGCGTCGTTCAAGGCGGGCTTCCGAGCGATCGACTTCTTCGACGATCCCAATCGATATCGACCGAGGAAATGAACCGCCTCATTCGTCGATGGACGTCGCGCTGGACGCGATTCCTTTGTCAACTCGCGGCCGCGACCAAATCTATTAATACGCTCGGGGGCGGTCTCAACCCGTCAGACAAAGGTCCGACTTGACCTTGCTGGGATGGGAATGGGACTACTCCGGTGGCTTCTCTGGCCCCGTCGCTCCCGGGACATCGAGGAGGACGAGCCGCCTCGCCGGCGGCGAAAGCCTAAGCCACGGACCCGGTCTCACACCCCCGGCGTCTACCGGATCGAGGTCGACGGCGAGGCCGGACGTTTCCATCGGGATGGGCCCCCGTTTTCGTTCTGGTCCTCGTCCCGCGTGATCCTGATCCTGTCGTTTTTGCTGTGGTGGATCCAACCGGCCGGGCCCATGATCGCCGGCTACGTCGGAGGTCGCCGGGCCGGCTCGCCGATTAAAGCGGTGATCGCGGCGCTCATGCCCATCTTCGCCATCTACATCGCGAACGTCTCGTATGCGCACAGCTTCGCGGCTCACCAGATCGACTTCGTCGCGTCCTTACCGATGGTGGTCAGCGACGGGGCTTCGAGCATCCTGCCGTTCCTCGCGCCGTACAAGGATTTCATGGTCGCGTACATGCGGGGCTTCGTCGAGGCGCTGACCTCGACCTTCGGGATGGGGACGAACGGATACCTGATGGTCGTCATCTTCGCGTACATCGGCGGGTTGATCGCGGAGCAGACCCGCCGTGAGCTCCTCTCGCGCTCCGGATCCGGTGCGTCGCTGGGCGTCAACCTCGTGCAGCCGATCCTCGGCGCGCGACCGTACGTCGACGACGAAGAAGAGGCGTACGAAGAGGACGAGGAGGTCCACCGATCCCGCCGACCCGTTCGCGCGCAGGCCCACGGGCATCCCGCGGCGGTCGGCGCACCGGGACGGACCCGCCATCGTCGAGGCCACGCGGATTACCTCGAATTCCTCCGCAAGGTCCCCGCGGAAGTCGGCGAATCGGGCGGCTATCGACTCGTTCGACCGCGGCACCGAGACGAGGAAGAAGCGGAAGAAGACGAAGACGAGGGCGAGGAGATCGTCGCGCCTCGGACGCATCGGGTTTCTCACGGACACCCCGAGGAGCGTCGGGAGCACCGTCATCCCGCGCACCACCGGGAAGCGGACGACGACGAAGAGACCGAGTCGCCAGAACCGCCCGCGCGTCCGACGCGCACGCGTTCCCAGGCCGAGGAGCGCGCGATTCAGCGATTTGTTGAACGCGCCCTGAAGAATTACGATCACTCGAAACTCTGACCGCGCAACCTTTTTATCGCACGCGTCTTTGGCGTGTGCGTCCCTTCATGTTCTGTCCGAAGTGCGGCTCGCTCCTCTATCCGGCGAAGGGGAAGGTGCATTGCAATTCGTGCGGTTACGAGCGTTCTCTTTCTGGGAAAGACGCGACCGTCACGCGGGTGGCACGGCCGGGGAAGGAGAAGCCGGCCGACACGCTCGTCCTCGATGAGATCACGGAGACGCTGCCGAGGACGCGGGTCGAATGTCCGAAGTGCGGGCACTACGAGGCCTTCTGGGTCATGCGCCAGACGCGCGCCGCGGACGAGCCGACGACGCGCATCTATCGGTGCGTGAAGTGCCAGCATACGTGGCGCGAGTACTGAAGTCCTGCGACGTCGTCCGGGAACCTTTATAACAGCCCACCTGATTTCCCGCCGAAATTCTGGGGGAGCCGTGGTTGTTCGAGGGGAAGGTCAAGGCAGATGTTCTCCGGGAGGTCGTCGATGTCGTGTCGACCCTCGTGGATGAAGCGAAGTTCAACGTCGGGAAGGATTCCGTCACAGTCAAGGCGGTCGATCCGGCTCACGTCGCGATGGTCGACCTCACGTTGGACCGGGGCGCCTTCGAGGCCTACAAGGCGGACGAGGGCGAGCTCGGCATCGACATGGACAAGATGAAGGAGATCCTGCGGCTCGCGAAGGCCGGGGAGACGATCGCCATGCGACACGACGAGGACAAGAACCGCTTGGTGGTGACGGTCGGGAACACGACGCGGCGGATGGCCCTCGTCGACACCGCGGGGATGAGCGACCCGAAGGTCCCGAGCCTCAACCTCCCCGCCAAGGTGGTCGTCCGGACGGACGAGCTGCGGCAGGCGATCCGGGCGTCGGAGAGCATCAGCGACCACATCGCGCTCAAGGCCTCGCCGGAAGGATTCGAGGTCGTCTCGGAGGGCGACACGGACAACGTCTCCCACATGGTGCCGAAGGACCTGCTCGAGGAGATCCAGGCCAAGGAGGCGGTGCGGTCCCTGTTCCCACTCGACTACTTCTCGAACATGGTGAAGGCGATCAGCTCCGCCCCGAACGTGACCCTGTACCTAGGGTCTGACTATCCCGTGAAGATGGAGTTCAAGATCGCGGGCGGGAAGGGCGAAGTGAGGTTTCTCCTGGCACCCCGAATCGAGTCCGAGTAAGCGGTGCGGCCAAAACACCCTTGGTTAGGTCGTGTGACCCGGCATCGCACCGGGTCGAAGTGACACGGCGATCTCGCAAGCGCGCCCGCTCTGCCGATCAGCATTCAATCGCCCGTTTCGTGCCATCGGCGGCCAATGGGCTGTTCGCGAGGTAAATGCGTTTCCGTCAGACGCCAAAGAGGAGTCGCAATGCTCCGTACGCGGCCATCCCGACCGCTGCAGATGCGGGAATCGTGATAATCCACGCCCAGAAGATCCTCCGCGCGACACCCCACCGGACCGCGGACAAGCGCTTCGTCGCGCCGACTCCCATGATTGCGGAGGCGATCACGTGCGTCGTGCTCACCGGGATCCCAGCCAGCGCGCTGCTCGCGAGCGCGATGCCTCCCCCGGTCTCGGCGGAGAAGCCTTGCCAGGGTCGTAGGTGCGTCACGCGCTGAGACATCGTACGCACGATACGCCAGCCTCCGAAGAATGTCCCGAGCGAGATGGAGGCATGGGCACCAACGATGACCCAGAACGGGACCGCGAACTGGCCCGACGGGGGACCCCAGGGAGGTCCGATCGCCGCGACGACGAGGATGAGCGTGATGATCCCCATCCCTTTCTGAGCGTCGTTCGTCCCGTGCGTCACGCTATAGAAGAAGCTCGAGACGAGTTGCAGGCGTTTGAACTCGTGGTTCACCTTCGTCGGGGTGTGTCGGCGGAACAAGCGGATGACCACGAGCGCGAGGCCGAACGCGAACGTGAGCCCGACGAGCGGCGCGGCGACCATGTACACCACGATTTGCACGAGCCCTTTCAGGAGGATCTTTCCG
>DASWGO010000079.1:0-2985 GCA_036393695.1 Thermoplasmata archaeon | reverse complement strand
GTCGGGTTTGAGCCGGAGACGAACGAACTCATCACGAACACGGTCTACGAGTGGGACGCCGCGACGGACACGTTCGTGTACAAGGGGCACTCGTTCCTGTTCGATGAGATCATGGAAATGAAGAACATGACTCATGAGGAGATGGAGGCGGAGTTCCAGCGCCGGGTCGACATTATCAACTACATGCTGCAAAAGGGCATGCTGGACTTCCGAGAGATCGCGAAGCTCGTTGTCCAGTACTACCAGTACCCCGAAGAGACCGCGAAGCGAGTCCGGGAAGAAATGGGCTGGCAGGACCATGCGGTCATGAAGACCGTCGAGGCAGGGGGCGAGACCGTTGGGTAGCTCGGCATTTGAGAAACTCGAGACGCGAGGCACGCTCACGAAGACGAAGCGGTTCCGCCCGGGCGAGGAGTCCGAAAAGGCCGCCCACATGGTGAAGCTCCCGAAGGGGGCCAAGCCCGTGAACGTCAGCCTGCCCCCCAAGGCGCAGGTTGCCTGGCGCATGTTCGGGAAGTTCGTCCAGGCTCGGACCGGGAGCGACCCGGAGCTCGAGGACAACCTCCTGAAGGCCCACATCCGGCTTCGGCCCGAAGAGTACCTCGCGCTCGCGTGGATGAACACCACGTTCGCGGCCGTCGGCGCGGTGGTCGCGGCGTTCGTCGCCGCCCTCTTCCTGCTCATCCTCAACATCCCGATCACGACGCTCCTGATCATCTTCGGGCTCGTCGCGGCCATTCCGATCTTCTTCTCGTACATGTACGCCTTCGGCCTCCCGGTCGGTTACCACGGGAAGCCCGCGGGCATGGCGAAGAAGCGCGGCCACAAGATCGACAAGCGGATCTCCGGCGCGATGTCGTTCATCTCCGCGATGGCCTCCGCCGACGTCCCCGTCGACGTGATCTTCAAAGAGCTCTCCAAGCAGACGATCTACGGTGAGGTCGCCAAGGAGGCGGAGTGGATCACCCGAGACACGGAGCTGCTCGGCCTGGACATCTTGACCGCGATTCGGAAGGCGGCGCAGCGATCCCCGTCCTCAAAGTTCTCGGACTTCCTCCAAGGCGTCGTCACGACGTCCACGAGCGGTGGCCAGCTCAAACCATACTTCCTCGTGAAGGCGGAGCAGTTCGAGAAGGAAGACCGCCTCGAGATGCGGAAGAAGATGGAGACGCTCGGGATGCTCGCGGAGTCGTTTGTGACCGTCGTCGTGGCGTTCCCGCTGTTCCTCGTCGTGATCATGGCGATCATGGCGCTGATCAGCAAGACGGGGTCCGGATTCGTCGTCCTCCTCTTGTACGTAGTCGTCGCGCTGATGATCCCGATGAGCCAGTTCGGGTTCATCTTCGTCATCTGGAACATGGAACAGGAGGGCTGAGATGACGAACGTCGAGCTCGAGAAAGCCCGACTCCGGCGGACCGAGAAGGGGGACCGCCGCAAGAGCGTCATTGGCATCGGGTCGGCCCTGCTCGTCCTCTTCGGGTTCGTCGGCTTCCTGAACCTGATCGACTCGGTGAACCTCGCCTTCCGAGCCACCCAAGGACCCGTTGAGCGCTTCCTGTACTGGCTCGTGATCGCGACTCTCGGCTTCATCGGGCCGTACGGATTCTACGTGGCGAAGCTGCAGCGGGAGGTCAAGCAGATCGAACGCCGGCTCCCGGACTTCCTACGCGACGTCGCAGAGGCCGGGCGCTTCGGCATGACCCTCGCGGAAGCCATCGTCGTCTCGTCCGGAGGCCGCTACGGGACGCTCACGCCGGAAATCAAGAAGATGGCGGCCCAGATCACGTGGGGCGTCCCCGCGACGGAGGCGCTGCGCCTCTTTGCGGATCGCGTGAAGACCCCGATGGTCGGGCGGGTCGTCGCCATCATCGTTAAGTCGTCCGATGCGGGGGGCGATGTCGCCGACGTCCTGACGATGGTCAGCCATGACACCAAGGAGAACCAGCTGACCGAGGACGAGCGCCGGATCGCGATGTCGACGTACATCGCGGTGATTTACATTTCCTTCATGGTCTTCCTCGTGACGATCTGGATTCTGGACGTGACGTTCCTGCCGAAGATGCTCGAGGCGAGCGGCGCGCTGGCCTCGACGGGCGGTGCGGTCCAGAGCCCGCTGGCCCAAGACCTGCCGGGGGTCGTCAACCAAATCCGAATCGCGTTCTTCATCGCGACGGTCGTGCACGGCCTCGGGGACGGCATCCTCGCGGGAGTCCTGGACACCGGGAAGATCCCGAACGGGCTGAGGCACAGCTTCATCATGCTCGTGATCGCCCTGTTCGCGTTCCTGTTCATCTGAGGTGACCGAAATGGCCCAATCCACGGAGAAGAACTACGCGGGGACCCCGGAAGACCAAGACCGGAGGGCCTCCGGCCGCGAACGCGACGAAGCGAAGCGGATGGTCGACGACATGGACGCGAAGAAGAAGAGCAGCACCTTCGCGGCCCTCGACTCGATCAAGAAGCGGTACTTCAACCGCCTCCTCGGGGACAAGGGCATCAAGGTCAAGTCGCCGAAGGTGAGTAGCGTCGAGGAGACGAGCCTCGGCAAGATCACGACGATCCCGAAGATCGTCCAGCGGAACATGAACGAGATCGAGATCCAGCCGATTCTGAAGAATTTCTCGTATGTCCGGATCCTGTACGACACGATGGCGAACGAGTACTTCTACGAGGCGATCGAACCGAAGCTGATCGAGGAGGAGTCGGAACTCCTCGATGTGCTCAAGGAGATCCTCGTGGAGAACCTCGAGATGCTAGACGACGCGGACCGCCCGAGGAAAGAGAACTACCTACGGCGGATCGTGGACGGCCTCCTCCGAGAACTGGGCGTCGAGCTCCATCCCGTGTCGAAAGAACGCGTCCTCTATTACGTCTATCGGGACTTCATCCGATACGGCCCGATCGACGTCGTCATGACGGACATTCAGGTCGAAGATGTCTCTTGCGACGGGGTCCGTGTGCCGCTCTACATCTACCACCGCAAG
>DASWGO010000078.1:0-2135 GCA_036393695.1 Thermoplasmata archaeon | reverse complement strand
CTCTGGTCGCCCGCATCCGCCCCCGAGCGAACTCGAATGCCCAGGCGACGAGCCCCTGCGGTTCGCGTTCGAGTAACATCCGCCCCTTCCTGGAGAAATCTCTCATGGATTTACGGTTCAACCGCGTCGGCGCCGTGGCGGCGTCGATTCTCCTCGTCGTTGTCGCGCTCGTCGGCGCGAGCGCGCTCTCAAGTAACCTCCTGGGGCAGTCCACTCTCCCTCCGGGAGAACCAGTGCGAGACCAGGCCACAGGCAACTTCGACCAGCTCGTCGTCGTCCTGATGGAGAACAAGAACTTGAACGAGGTCTACGGCCCCGCTCCGTACATGACGCAACTCGCAGACAATTATTCGTTCTCCGAAGGCTGGGCGAGTATTACGAATCCCTCCCAACCGAACTACATCGCGATCCTCGGGGGGAGCACCTTTGGCGTAAGCGGGGATGGAAACCACCTCAACCTCAACCATCCGACCATGGTGGACGTCCTGGAGAACACGAGCAAGACGTGGAAGGCGTTCGCCGAAAACGCGAGCGGAACCGGCTGTTCGATCAATCCCCCGCGCGGCGAGGACCATTTCCCGTTCCTATCGTACACGACGATCACGAGTAACTCGGCGCGGTGCGCGAACCTACTCCCCGGTTCGTACAACGAAGTCATCAGTGCACTCAACGAGGGGACGAACTTCATCTGGCTCACGCCGAACGACTGCAACAACATGCACAGCTGCTCCGTCGCGACCGGAGATGCGTGGATCCAGAGTTGGGTGCCGAACTTGCTCTTGGCCATGGCGGGCAAGAACGCCGCCCTCATCATCATGTTCGACGAAGCTTACACGAGTCCGCCATACATCTACATGAGTTTCAGCGGCCCGGCCACGAAGCTGGCCTACACGTCCAACGCCTCATACACCCATTATTCCCTGCTGAAGCTGATCGAGGATGTCTGGGGCGGCGGCAACCTCGGGCAGGGGGATGTGACCGCTCCCTCGCCCTTGGAGTTCTTCAATGCCGGCGGCCCGGACTTCAGGCTCTCCGCGAACCCGAGAACCGTCTCGTTCGCTCCCGGTCTATCCGCGACCTCGACGATTTCCCTTCAGGCCACCGGCGGTTTCAGCGGAACGGTCACGCTCACCGCGGCGTCTGCGCCCGCGGGAGTCACACCCTCGTGCGCCCCTTCGAATATCAGCGGCAGTCAGACATCGACGTGCACGTTCGCCAGCTCGACACCCGGATCGTACACCGTTACGGTCACCGGAACGAACGGATCCCTCGTCCACACGACCTCGATCTCTGTTACCGTTACGACCCCTGTCAGCCCGGACTTCACAATCACCGCGAGCCCGGACACCGTTTCGTTTGTCCCCGGACAATCCGCGTCTTCCGCGATTTCTCTCCAGTCGACTGGGAGTTTCAACGGAGCGGTCTCCCTCACGGCGGCATCCACACCCGCTGGATTGACGACCTCGTGTGCACCGGTGAGCATCAGCGGCACCCAGACGTCCACATGTACAACGAGCGGCTCAACGCCCGGCTCGTACACCGTCATCGTCACGGGGACGAACGGGACGCTTTCCCACACGGCGTCGCTCGCTGTCACCGTCATGGCCCCAGGACCTCCCACGGCCCGGTTCACCTTCGCCCCGTCGTACCCGAAGGTGAACAACTCCGTCGCGTTCGACGCGTCTTCGTCGACGGACCCGGATCCCAGCGCGACACTCCAAGCCCGGTGGGACTGGGAGGGAGATGGAGTCTGGGATACCTCTTGGTCCTCGACCTTGACCTCCCAGCACGTCTTCACGACCGCGGGAACGTACTTGGTCGAGTTGGAAATCGTCGACTCGCATGGATTGACGGCCGACATCGGTCAGTGGGTCGCAGTCTCGAATCCTGGAGACGGCGACAAGACTCCGCCGCAGGTCGCGATCCTTTCCCCGTCGAACGACACGGTCATCGCGTCCGCGAACGTCACCGTCACGGGAGTCGCATGGGACAACGTGGCGATCTCGGCGATCGAGCTGAGCACGGATAATGCCACCTGGACGCCGACGTTCGGGACGACGTCATGGTCCGGCAGCGTGCTCTTAGAGGCCGGGACGAATCATATTTATGCACGTGCGATCGACACGTCAGGGAAC
>DASWGO010000077.1:0-6517 GCA_036393695.1 Thermoplasmata archaeon | reverse complement strand
TCGCCTCCGAGCTCCGACTCGCGACGATCGGGAACTTCGTCGGAAAGGAGACGATCGACGCGGCGAAAGAGGCGGGTTTCGTCGCGGACGACGGGATCCTCTGGATCAACGGCGTGCCCCACGCGCAGTTCGTCTTGATGATCTAGCGGGGGGCGTTCGCGAGCGCTCATCGGGCTCTGGCTGCGCCTTTCGCCACCGCCTCCAGACACGCTTGGCATGTTTCTTCAGCAAGAGGGCGTATTGGCCCATCAGCGTGTGGCTCACGATCCCGAAGAGGATCCCCAGCCCGGTCAGCGAGGTCGTGTACGGGATGATGGCGGTTAGGGGGGTGCCGGTAACCAAGAGGGCTTGGGCGAGTCGGCTGACGAGGCCGATTAGGCTGACCCCGATCCCCAGGCCGACTAAGAAACGACCTCGGCCCACCCGGCCCCACGAGAAGTGAAGGCCACCGAGGAGGACGAAGACGCCGCCGAAATAGGTCGTGAAGCCTAGGATGATTAGGGCCACGATGAGGATGAGAAAGCCCAGATTGTTCAAGGCACCCGACTGCAGGATGTACTTCTCGTAGACGCTCGGGATGTCCTGGTTCACGAGTTCCCCCGCGAGAAGGAACGCGGCGGACAAGACGGCGAGCGCAACGGCATCGCGGTGGCGAATCTGACGCATGCGCCACCACGAGCGGGGCTTCGCCTTCGTCATCGACGGGAGCGACGCGCCGACGGATACTTATGGCCTTCTCCTCCGGTATCGGAGCCGATGTCGCCCACGCCAGTTCTTAAGTAGCGCGGTGCCGTTCGAAAACGGCCAAGATGTTTTGCGTCGAGTGCGGAGCCGAAGGGGCGACGTACCAGGGTCTCTGCGCCCGGGACCTCCTGAAGAAGCACCCCGTCGTCGCCCCACCGGAGGTCTTGGACATCGAACGATGCACTTCCTGCGGCTCCTTCCGGCTGAAGTCAGGCTGGTCGAAGATCGACCGCGAACTCGCGCTCACAGGTCTCCTTCGCGAGACCATTCCGAAGATGGCCCCGTGGGAACGCGTCACATTCACGCACGTCGCCCGCGAGGAGGACGCGAGCAACCTCTCGCTGACCGTCAAGGCGCTCGGACGGTTCGAGGATCTGCAGTCCGTCCAAGACTTCCGAGTCCGCGTGCGGATCAAGCCCTCTCTCTGCGATTCGTGCCAGAAGCAGCGAGGCCGGTATTTCGAAGGCGTCTTGCAGGTCCGCGGAGATGGCCGCGAACTCACGCCGCAAGAAGTGCGCGGCGTACGAACGTTCGTGATCGCCCGCGTGGACCGGACCGGGGATCCGGCGGCCTTCGTCTCGCGGATCGAGGAAGTCCACGGCGGCCTCGACTTCTACCTGAGCACGAACGCCCTCGGCAAGGCGCTCGCCCGCGAGCTCTCGGAGTCGTTCGGCGGGATCGTGTCCTCGTCCCCGAAGCTGTTCGGCCAGAAGCAGGGCCGCGAGGTCTACCGCGTGACGTCCCTCGTCCGCCTCGGCCCGTTCCACATCGGCGACGTCGTGCGATACAAGGAATCCCTCGCCGAGGTGATGTCGGTCCGACCGTTCGTCATCCTGAGAGACCTGTCGACCGGCGAGTCGCGGCGCTTCAAGCCGAAAGACGTGCGAAGCGCGAAGCGCGTCGACGCGGAACGCTTCGAGGCGAGGATCGAACACCTGGAGTCCGGCCAGATCGTCGCGGTCCATCCGGAGTCCGAGGAGGCGCGGCCCGTGCGCCCCCCGCCGAAAGACCGGACCGCCCACGTGGTCGTCGTGTGGACCCAGGACGGGGCGTACTTGTCGCTCCTCCCGGCGGAGACTTCGAAGCCTTAAAGGGCGCGGCGACTTTGTCCAAGCAATGAAGGTAGCCCTGGGCTGTCGGGCCCTGGACGACCTCCTGGGCGGGGGAGTCGAGGAAGGCTGCATCACGCTCCTCCACGGGGAGGCGGGGAGCGGCAAGACGAACTTCTGCTTGCAACTCGCCCGGAACGTCGTCCGCTCCGGTCACAAGGTTATCTACATCGACACGGAGGGCGTGTCCCTTGACCGCCTCGAGCAGATGTGCGGCGACGATTTCGACGTCGTGGTGAAGAACATCCTCTTCTCGGAGCCATACAGTTTCGAGGAACAAGAAAAGCGGATCGAGGAGGCCGTCAAGCTGGCGGACGGCAATCCCAAGGTGGGACTCATCGTGATCGACAGCATCACGATGCACTACCGCCTCACGATGCGGGACGAGACCCGCCGGGATGAACGGTACGGTCTCACACGGCAGATTGCGAAGCTGCTGCGCGCGTCTCGAGTCCGCGGCATCCCCGTCGTGGTCACGTCGCAGGTGTACACGGACATCGAGACGGGGGCGTACATGCCGCTCGGCGGCCACATGCTCAGTCACAACGCGAAGACGATCGTGCGCTTCGAGCGGACCGGGGTGAGCACCCGGGCCGCGGTCCTCGTCAAGCATCGCCACCGGGAGGAGGGCGCGCGGGCCACGTTCCGGATCACGGCCCACGGGCTCGAGGACTAGCGCACGCGAGTCCGTTGCGCCTCGAGGAGCGTTTCCAGCAGCGTACGGGCCTCGGGGTCTTTCGGCGGTAGCCGATCGAGGGCTCGCCGCGCTTCGACGAGATGATCGGCGATGCGCGCCTCCATCGTCGGAAGGACGTTCTCCCGGAACAGATTCCGGACGCCGCGTATGTCGTTCTTTGTCGTGCGGGGACCGCGTCCGTACGCGCGGAGGAAGAACGCGCGATCCTTGGGCGCGAGTCGTTGCACGGCGAGGACGAAGAGCCGGGTACGCTTTCCCTGGCGGATGTCCCCTTCCGCGGAGCCACCGATTCGGGACTCGACGACGCCGGCGCCGAGGAGGTCGTCGCGATCTTGGAACGCGATCGCGAAATTTCGCGCGAACGCTTCGAGAGCCGCTCGGTCCTCGGACGACGCGCGGGCCGCAATCGCGGCGGTCGCCGCCGCGCCGAGGTAGAGGCGAGCTGTCTTGGCCCCGCTCATCCGGACGTAGTCGGCCTCGGGGATTCGGTCCGCGCGCTCGAAATCGATGTCGAGGCCTTGGCCATCGCTGAGGACGAGATCGACCTGAGTCAGTTCGGAAAGGAGCTCGAGCCGCACGGACGCGTCGAGATCGGTGGCCCCTTCAATCGCTCGCTCCGCGAGCGACCGGATCCTGAGGGCGTCGAGGATGGCCTGCGACACCCCGTATCGATGGCGCTGGGTCCGAAAGACCAGCGCGGGACGATCGGCCCCGGGGCCGCGGAACAACTTCGCGTCCGTGGCCCACGCGCTGGCCAGCGTCCGCCTCCGGACATCCTCGTCCATGATGTCGTCGAGGAACAACGTGTATAGGTGGTACCATTCGAGCCACGTCGCCGCCCGTTCGAGGCCGCGGGACGGTGGCTCCCCGGTCAGCAGGTGATATCCGGCGAGGGCGAGGGCGTACCGGTACCGCTTCCCGGCCGTGAAGAGTCGCGAGTTGTCCCGCATCGTGCGGCTGGACGGGAACGCACCGACCGGATGCTCCGCCGCGAACTCTTCCCAGATCGCCTGGATGTGCGCGTTCGATCGGTCGCGGTACGGCTTCAGGAGGGATTCGAGTCGGTCCTCCGCGGACGAGGACGTGAGGGCCGACATCGCTCACGCCTCTCCGGCCTCGAGCCAGCTCGCGGTCGGCGGGCTCACGATGACGGGACGCTCCTGCAACGCCTCGATCGACGTCGAACCGGTCAAGAACATCGCCGCCTTCAGTTCCTCGACGACCGCGCGCAGCTCCTGGACCGCGGCGTCCGCGGAGACACTTGCGGCCTCGAGCATCGGCTTCGCCATCCCCGCCATCGTGGCCCCGAGGGCGATCCCTTTCGCGACGTCGAGACCACTTCGCACGCCGCCCGTGGCGACGAGTGGCAAGCCGACGTCCGCCAAGAGGATCGATGCCGGGGTCGGAATCCCCCAGTTCCAGAACGTGGCGCCGAGGCGCTCTTTCAGGCTTGCGGCCTCTTTCCGCGCGCGGTAATGCTCGACCGCGGAGAACGAGGTGCCCCCCAGGCCG
This sequence comes from Thermoplasmata archaeon, assembly GCA_036393695.1. GTDB lineage: Archaea > Thermoplasmatota > Thermoplasmata > RBG-16-68-12 > RBG-16-68-12 > RBG-16-68-12. Next base: position 2,455 of record DASWGO010000077.1, on the reverse strand, counting down.
CCGACGTCGATGGCGCGTGCGCCAGACGCTTTGAGTTTCTGCGCCGTTTCCCGGGAGATGCCGGCACCGGTTTCCTTCGCCATCAACGGGAACTTGGAGGCCAACGCCTTGATCGCCGAGAGGCAGCCCTTCGCGCGCCGATCGCCCTCCGGCTGGACGACCTCTTGAAGGAAATTCAAGTGAATGATGATCGCGTCCGCGTCGATCATGTTGATCGCCTTCCGAGCGTCGGCGACGCCGTACGCGCGCTTGCCTTCTTGCGGAACGAGCTGCGGTGCCCCGAGGTTCGCGAAGACGAGCGGGACGCCGTAGTCCTTGACGACGGCGTAGGTGGGCTCGAGTTCCGGCTTCTCCAGCGCGGCGCGTTGCGAGCCGACGCCCATCGCGACGCCGACTTCGGCGGCCGCCTTCGCGAGGTTGCCGTTGATCTCCTTCCCCATGCCGAAGCCGCCGGTCATCGACGAGATGATCAGGGGAGCTTCGAGGCGCTTACCGAAGAACTTCACGCTCACGTCGACATCGTCGAGGTCGATTTCCGGGAGGGCCGTGTGAACGAGCCGGACATCGGTCCAGTAGTTGTACTCCGCAGAGACGTTCTCCTGGAGGATGATGTTCACGTGTTCCGCTTTGCGCTGCTCCGTCTTGGAGGGCTCGGCCATTTCAGGGACCTCGGACGACCCGGGTGCCGACGACCCGCCGGCCCCGCAGGGCATCCCGGACGCGGTTCTTTACATTACCGTTGACGATGAGACATTCCCCCACATGTTCCGCAATCTCGAACATGCGACGAAGCTTTCCCTCGATGCTCCCCGTGACGTCGGTCCGCGAGGCCGATGAGAATTCGATTCGGTCGAGGTCCTCCGGCCGGGCCACCTCGAGCAAGGACGCATCGCGGCGCCGCTTCGGATCCGCGGTGAATAGGCCGTCGACATCGGTCGCAAAAACCGCGCGTTCCGGACGGAACGCCCGCGCGAGCTCGAGCATCATCACGTCGCCGGAACAGACGGCGATGCCGCGGTGCAGGTCTCGGACGACGTCCCCAAACGTCACGGGCGTGAAACCCATCGAGGAGAATTCCAGGAATGGGGTGAGATCCGCCGTCGCGACGCTCCCGTCGTTGAGGGTCAGGACGGTCGATGGCGCGATCGGGATCGCCGCGATCCCGACGTGGAGGAACGCGTTCACCACGAGACCATCGAGCTCCTTCACATCTTGCTGGACACGCGACGCCGCGATCCGCTTCGTGACCGAGACGCCTCCTTGGTTCAGCTTGTGTCGGCGGGCGAGGATGTGTCCGTAGGAACCGGCCCCGTGAACGACGAGGAGGGATTGCCGGACGGCCGCAAGCTCCGACGCGAGGCGCCGGATCGCGGGACGGCGCGCGGTCCGGAGGCGTGTTTTGTCGGTCAGGACGCTGCCACCGAGTTTCACGAGGAGCATCGCAATGCGGGCGACGCGCCGCGACGCACTTAACGTTTTGCCGCGAGCCCATCGCATCGGGGAAGGGTTAAATATCGCTCGCCCTTTCGAGCGCCTCCCGAGATGACACGCAAGCCCGGCAGCATGTACCGAGAGATCCGTGGCCAGGCGTACGCCCGCAAAGAGTACATGGGCGGCGTGCCAGGAATCCGGATCAGCCAGTTCGACATCGGGGACCCGCGAACGAAGTTTCCGGTGAAGATTCACCTCGTCGCCGCGGAAGCGTGCCAGATTCGTCACATCGCCCTCGAGGCCGCGCGGATCTCGGCGAACCGCTACATCGCCAAGAAAGCGGGGAACGCGTACCACCTCAAGCTCCGTCTGTATCCGCACAACGTGCTCCGCGAGAACAAGATCGCCACGGGGGCCGGGGCGGACCGCATCTCGGAAGGCATGCGAGCCGCGTTCGGGGCACCCGTGGGTACGGCGGCGCGGGTGAAACCGGGCACGAAGGTCTTCACGATTTCGACGACCGAGGAGCACGTCGACGACGCGAAAGAGGCCCTGCGGAAGGGGGGCGTGAAGTTGCCAACGCCCTGGCGGCTCGAGATCGAACGGGAGAAGAAGAAAGGATAGAGCGGAGGGTGGCTGCGATTCGCTCCCCACGATCTTCGCGATCCTGGCAAAGGACAGCTTTTTCTTACAGCGGGTTTCTGTAGGACCGACGATGGACGAGATCGACCGCCTACTCGACGTCATCCGAGGCCGCAACGCAAAGACGGTCGGTCTGCAATTCCCCGTCGGTTTGCGGACGGCGGCCGTAGACCTCGCGCGGGACATCGAAACGAAGGCAGGCGTCATGTGCCTCGTCTCTGCGGACCCCTCGTTTGGCGCGTGTGACGTGGCCGAGATGCCGGTGGACCTCATCGTCCACCTGGGCCATGCCCCAATGCCCCACCTCCGGTACAACCGCGTCTTTTTCTACGACCTCCCCGGCGCTCCGCTGGCCTCGATGGCTTTCGTCGACGCGGCAGAG
>DASWGO010000076.1:0-10231 GCA_036393695.1 Thermoplasmata archaeon | reverse complement strand
TGACCGTTGCGGTGGCACGGGCAAGATGTATCCGACGAGCGTCGAGGAGGTGGTCGCGGCGGAGATCATGCGGGAATCGGGCGGCACCGGCCACGCGTTGCACGGGATGGGCCGCGAGGACGTGGACGCGCGGATGCTCGGCCGTGAGCGCCCGTTCATCGTGGAGATCAAGGAGCCTCGCAAGCGTGGGATCGAGCTGGAGGCGGCCGTGCGGCGCATCAACGCATCCGGGATCGTCGAGGTCGACCGGCTCGTGCCTGCGACCGGGGTGGATGTCGTTGCGCTGAAGGAAGACCGCGCCGCGAAGACCTACCGCGTCCTTCTGCGGATGGCCCCTCCCGTGGAGGAAGCAAAGCTTAAAGCGACGCTTCCGGTTTTGGTCGGCGAGCCGATCGCCCAGCGCACGCCTGGGCGGGTCGTTCACCGGCGCGCGGATACCACACGGGCTCGACGGTTGCTCTCGGCCGAGGTCGTCGGCATGGAGGGAGACCGGGCGGAACTCCGGGTGACCGCGGAAGCGGGGACCTACATCAAGGAGTGGGTCCACGGAGATGGCGGCCGGACGCGGCCGTCCCTAGCGGAACGACTCGGCGCGGCGTGCGAGGTGCTCGAGCTCGACGTGCTCGACGTCCACGACGGCGGGTGAGGAGATGGTCAAGGCCTCGAAAGGGATCATGGAGAAGACGCGGCAGAAGTTCCGCCGCAGCCCCCGCCAGCGCGGGCTGTCCCCGATCACGAGGTCCCTGCAGTCATTCAAGGTCGGCGAGCGCGTGACGATCGTCATCGATTCGAGCGTCCAGAAGGGGTGGCCTCACCACCGGTTCCACGGCATGACCGGCACCGTCGTGGAGCGACGCGGCGCCGCCTTCGTGGTCGATGTTCGTTTTGGCGGCCGAATCAAGAAGGCCGTCGTCCGGCCCGAGCACCTGAGGCGGGCGTAGGAGGGGGACCATGGAGGAGTCGTACGTGTCTCTCACCGAGCTGAAGGTCATCCTGGAGAAGGAGAAGGCCGTCCGGGGCGAGTTGAACCCGGAACAGCAGTATTCACTCTCCCACGCCGCGCTGTTCGCCCGCGTCCCTGCGGAGAAAGTCCCCGCGATCGTGAAGGAGCTCATGGAGATCCCGCTGATGTCGCCCTTCAACGCGGTGAAGATCGTCGACCTCATGCCGACGCACCTCGACGACGTCCGCGCGATCTTCGCGAAGGAGCGCTTCAGCCTGTCGAAAGAGGATGCGGACAAAGTCCTCGAGATTGTGGGGAAGTACCGCTGACGAGGCGACGCGCATGGAAGATTACGCCCGCATCCTCGATTTCTTACCGCAAGGTCACCCCGACCAGTCGAAGTTCCACCGCGAACCGCTCGCGTACGCCCTCGGAATCGACGAGTTCAAACTCTTCGAGCTTGTGCCGAAAGAGGGCGTGACCCTGTCCGTCGGGCAGCGCGTGTACATCGGCAAGGAGGTCGACATGCGCATGGAGGTCCTCCATGTGAAACGCCGCGTCGGATACGAGGAGCTCACGACCGCCGCGCAGAAGGAACTGCCGTTCGTCATCCAGGAGACGGTGAAGGAGAAGGAAGCGAAGTTCGTCGACTTCTTCAACCGCGCCCAGGCGATCACGACGCGGTTCCATATGCTCGAGCTCTTGCCCGGCCTCGGCAAGAAGACGATGTGGGCGATCCTGGAGGAGCGCAAGAAGGGTCCGTTCAAGTCGTTCCAGGATCTTGATCAGCGCGTCCCGAGCGTCCACCACCCCGAGAAGCTCATCGCGAAGCGGATCGAGATGGAGATCTCGGACCCGACGCAGAAATACCGCTTGTTCGTCGCACGCTAGGCGGCCGACTTCACGAGTTCTGATTCGATTTCTCGGCAATCGTGCGAGGAGAGGCCGAGTTTCTTTCGCAACGCTTCAAGGAGTTCGCGCACATCCTCGGTCACGGGGCCGTCCTCCAGGGCTTGCGCGGCGACCGCGCGATAGATTCCGGCGCGGTTCTCGATTACTTCCTCGAGCACCTCGTTCTCGATGCGTTCCTGCTCCTCCCGCGAAATCCCGAGGTTCTCCCGGAGTTGCTCCACTAGGAGGCGCTCGGTCGCCGTGACCCGGCCGTCCTTCCAAGCGGTCATCACGGCCCGCGTGTAGTCCTCGAGGCGCTTCACCCGCTCGTCCATCGCGCGTTTGCGGCGATCATCGATCCCCTCCAGGTATTCGAGGTCCAGCTCGTCGACGTTCATCGCCTCTCGCACGATGTCGGAGAGGGTCAAGTGGACGGACGTGGCGCGGTCGATCTCCTCGAGGCTCATCTCCTTCGTCGTGCCGGCGACCTTCACGGGCACCCGCACTTTCGACAGCCGCTCCTTGATTCCCATCGCGCGCTCCCACCCCCGCGGGGCGAGGTAGTATGCCAGCATGCGTTGCTTTTCGCCTTCGATGTGCGCCTTCGTCTCGGTAAGGAAGCCGTCGCGCACCATTTCATCGAGGTACCTCGACAGGTGTTTCCTCTGGATCCCCGCCGCGAACGCGATCGCCTTCTGCGTGAGCGCCTGCGGCAACACGTACCGCTCTTCCATGTTCCTGAAGTCGGAAAAGTAGAGGAGGATCCGGTCTTCCGTCGTCATGGCGAGAGGAGAATTCTCCTTCACGGTTCGGGGACTCCCGGCAATACGGATAATCCTTCGTGTGGCCGCTTCACCCATCCCGTCGCCACGTTCATAAGGCCTCTTTCGGTCCGTGAGACGGCGATGCTCTCCCTCCCGGTCCAGCCCGCGCCGGCTCAGTTCGCGGCAATCTTCGACGCGGACACGCAAGCGGCGATCGCCAGCGGGTTGTGCATCCAGTGCCGCGGGGCGAAGCTCCTCTGCGGCAAAGCGCGTTGCCCGATCCTCGTCCGGTGGGACTTCATGATGAAAACGGCCCCGATGATCGACCGAGTCGAGATGGACGGATCGTCTCCGCCGGGCGTCTTCGTCGGCCGATTCGGGTATCCAAAGGTCTACGTCGGTCCGCTCGTGCCGCCGGTCCACGGCGACACGCAAATCCTCGATGCCCCTGAAGCCTGGATCGGCCATTCGATGGAGGACATCGTTCACTTCCGGTCGCAGCTCGTCCGAGGGATGCATCGCGTCCACGTGCAGGACGTGGAGGGCGGAGGCCGAATCGTGGAGCAGACCCGCGAGCTGGCCCTCGGGACGTCGCCCGCAGACGTCGAAGTCGGATTCTCCCGAAAGCCGCACGGTCGCGTCGTCCTCGACGATAACGTCCAGCCGTTCGGGCCCTCGGCTCCATTGCGCCGCCTCGACGTCGGCACGCTGAAGGTCGACCCAAATCTCGATCGGGCCTTTTCGGACACGGATCTGCGGGCGAAGGAGGCGGTCATCGATCTGTACGGCCGCGGCACCCCGGTCTCAAAGATTCAGCGGGCCTTCAGCGTGGGCGCGTTCGGGATCGAGAAAAACCGCCGGTTCGTCCCTACCCGTTGGTCCATCACCGCCGTCGACGACACGATTGGGAAGCAGCTCCGCGATCGCGTCCACGCGTTCCCTCTCATCAACGAGATCCGCGTGTACGAGGCGATCGGTTTTGACGACCGCTTTCTCGTGGTGATGATCCCGCGACCCTGGCGCTACGAGTTGATCGAAGCGTGGTATCCGAACACCCTGTGGAATCCGTTGGGCCGCGATATCGTCATGTTCGGAGATGACGAGGGGTTCGACGGTCGCACGACGTACGCGAGCATCGGCGGCTGCTATTACGCGGCGCGCCTCGCGGTGGGCGAGGCGCTGAACCGAGAGCGGCGGCAGGCCGCGACGGTCATCCTTCGCGAGACCCATCCGGGATACATCATGCCGGTCGGCGTATGGAACGTGCGCGAACATGTCCGAGAGGCGCTCCGCGGCCCACCGCAGTGCTTCCCGTCCATGGCCGCGAGCTTGGCGTACCTGCAGACGCGCCTCGACATCCCGATACCGCGCTACCTGCACACGAGCGAGGTCCTCCGGTATGTGTTGCACCAGCGCACGTTCGACGATGTCGATCTCTTGAGGGGCGGGAGCGTTCCCGCCGCTCCGACGTAGGATTGATGGCCCGTTTCGACTTCCTTGGACTGTGTCCTCTCGGAACGAATTCCCGAAGCGCCCGGTCCCCGCGGTCGGCGCAATCGTGTTCCGGGATGGAGCCGTCCTGCTGGTGAAGCGTGGCGCTGAGCCGAACAAAGGCCGGTGGAGTCTGCCGGGCGGAGCGTTGGAGATCGGCGAGACGGTCGAGGCCGCCGCGGTCCGCGAGACCCTCGAGGAGACCCGGGTCGACGTGCGGTCGGTCCGCGTCTTCGATGTTCGGGACTTCATCCAACTCGAGGGCACGAAGGTTCGCTGGCACTACGTACTCATCGATATCCTCTGTGAATACATCGGAGGGGACCCGTTCCCGGGCACGGACGCGGAGAACGCGCGTTTCGTCCCGCCGCGCGAGTTGGGAGAGTACGATGTTGCCCCGACGGCTCTCGAGGTCCTCCAGGCGGCGTCCGCCGGGAGGATTGCAACCGGCGAAACCCCCGATCCCTGAATGGGCGCGAAGCTCGCGACCGAACATCATCGATATCTTTATCGCCGCTCGGAATGCTTTCGAGTCGTGGCCGTCCCGAGCCCGGCTCCGACCGGACCGCCCATTCCGTACTGGCCGAGCGTCGTCGTGAAGCCCGACACGGTGCGCGGCATCCAGACATACTACGTCACCCTGATCCTGGACATCATCTTCGGCGTCTTCGCACTGATCGTGGGGCTCTCCTCGATCCTCATTGTGACCTCGAGTTCGGCGAGTGCGATTGCGGCGGCGGCGATTACCGGGTCGGCGGTGTGCGGCCTCGTCATCGTCTTTGTCATTAACTTCATCGTCAGCCTGATGGCCGTGATTCGGATGCACCACGGCGCGGACGAATACGGGCCGCAGCACGCCGCGAACGCGAGGCGCGGAGTGTTGTTCAAATGGATCGGTACGACGCTGTCGACGCTCGCCGCGATCCTGGTCGTGTACCTCGTCCTCGCGGGGAGTTCGGGCTTCTTGTTCGGTGGCCCGGCCCCATCGATTCTGTTCGTGCCGCTCCTCGTCACGGTCTTCTGGACGGCCGGGGTGACCTCGAAGGGCCAGATGTATCGGTACATGCTTCGGTCCCTCCAGCCTCCCGAAACCCGGCGGTGGTCGGACATCGCGAGCATCTTGATTCCCGTGCTCGGCGTCATCGGAATCGCGGTCGTCGGCTCTGTGACGGCTCGGATCCTTGAGCTCTTGTCGAATCCTTCCTCTGCGACGGACCCCGGGGAGTCTTCGCGACTGTTCTCGTTCTTGGTCGGCGGAGTCTTCCTCCCGCCCGGTTTCGCGCTCGTCGGGTATGTCGTGTTCTTCTGGATTGTCGGAAAGACGAAAGAACGAGTGTCGGCCGGCCTCGCTCACCTCTACGCGGCCGTCCCGGCGCCCTCCGCATGGGGATATCCGATGCCCCCACCGGGAGCGGCGCCACTTGCCGTGGCCCCGCCTCCTACGACGCCGCCTCCACCGCCTTCTCCTGATGCGACGGGGCTTCCGGCGGCCAAGACCACCGCGTGCCCGCGGTGCGGCTTCCCGAGTCCATCCACGGCGGCGTTCTGCGCGAACTGTGGCGCGACGCTCTCCTCGTGAGGGCGAACAATCGGATATGCCGGGGGATCCTACGACAACGATTTCGCAGCTCCGGATGTACACGATTAAAGAAGACAAGATGGACGAATGGCTGGATGGGTGGACTCGCAGCGTCCTTCCCCTCCGAAGGAAATTCGGCTTCCGGGTCGAAGGTGCCTGGATTATCCGAGACGAGAATCGATTCATCTGGATCCTCTCATACGACGGACCGGACGGGTTCGAAGCGAGGGATGCCGCCTACTACGATTCCCCGGACCGGAAATCGATGAAACCGGATCCGGCGCCTCTGATCGAAAAGGCCGAGAGCTGGTTCGTGACCGCGGCGATCGAGCCGCCTCGCCAGAACTGACCGGCCTATTGGTAGCCGACCACTTTCGTCAAGAAGTCGACGAGATCGGTCGTCTGCACAACGGAGCCGCAATATTGGCAGTTTCTCAACGTCGCGAGAGTCGTCTCGCCCGTGATGCGGATGTGCCCTCCGCATGCAGGACACGTGTAATCGGTTGCGATTCCCGCCTTCCGCACTTGGTCGACGAGATCATTCACGTTTACGTGGACTTGAGTCACGATCTGTCGCCGAGCGTTCCTCCGTACCTCGCCCGCTTCCTTCCACATCCCGAGCTCCTGGTAGATGCCGGCCGCGGACTCGTGGTCTTCGGCCTCGATGAGGTTTCGAACCTGCGCTAACTTTTGGGTCCGGCGGAAGTCTTCGGCCATCGCGACCGCCCGTCCCGCGGTTCCCGGATGAAGTCGAATCCCGCCCAGAACGTAATCTTGACCCAACACAACGGGCGAATGCCTCGTGAGATGAAGGTCCAAGCCCAGCGGCCGAAGCACTCCCACGGGCAAATGGTATGATAGGGCGAAACGGTCGGCGTACGCGGCAACGTGGATTCCGGGGGTCGCATGGGTCCGGTCAGATGGGCATTGGCGTAACCCGCGACCATCTGGCAGTTCTCGCACAAGTCGGCTCCGCATACCATGCAACGAGTTCGGCTCAGACGCCAACGGCGGAAGCCACAGCGTTCGCATCGTCCCAATCGGTTCGCGTCTCCGGACTCTACCAGCTCCGTTTGGGAGGATTGAAAGCTTTCGGTGGAATCCCCAGCGGCCGGGCGGCCACTGGACTTAGCATCAGGACCAGGTGATTCGAACGCCTAGAATTCAGACGAGTCGTCCTGGAACTCTTCTGGTGGAGTGTAGCGTCGGGGGCGGCTAACGGGGCGCGGTTTTGCCGAGGCCTGTGAGACGTTGGACGCCTGACGACCCGTCCCCGGGTTCTTACGATGGGATGTGTGCCGTCGGCTCCGGCTGGAACGACGCGACACCGCGAACGCGATCACGAGCAAACCGAGGGCTAGCCCTGGGCCCAGGATCGCGGGAAACCACTCGGCCGGCAGGGAAGGCAACGACGGCGGTGGGGCGGCCGGCTCCGATGGACCGGGGGTGCCCGTCCCGAATTCAGGGGCCCACCCGACCCTCGGTGCTCCTCCGCCGACGCCTTGCGCCCCGCTCGACGCGGAAACGGAGAGCCACTGCGCCTCGTCCCAGTTGTCGACCACGTTCAGTGCGCCGAAGAGGCGGTCCATGTCTCGCGCCCACGGGACGCCCTTGGTTGCGGCGTTGATCGAGAAACCCCACGCCGTGCTGAATTCGTCCTCGACGCGGCCTTGCGGGCCGAACTCCGTTTCAATCGCGTAGACCGACCACGCCGTGTCGTCCACGGCGTACGCGCCGTAATCCTGGAAGGCGCGCGCGAGGATTTTCGCGGGCTCCGTCTCGAGTCCGAGGGTATCGATGTTCACGGACGCGGGGATCGCCAGGAGCGAACCCATGCGGAGGGCCGAGGTCGCGCCTCCGTAGCATGTTGAGGCGCAGCTGTCCGCCTGACTCGCCGGCCATCGGTAGCCGTGTGAGGTCGAATCGTAATAGTAGTTGTTGAGCCCGAACAGGTTCACCTTCATCACGTGTCGAATGACGCCGCCGGGGACGAGTTCCCCGAGGCGGATCGTGCCACCGATGCTCGAGAGCTTCGAGCCCCCATGGCCACCGTCCACTCCGGTCTCATAGAGATCGTTGGACACGGACCACCACATCGTGGCGGAACCGTCGGCCGTGCATCGGGCGAACGGCTGTCCCTGGATCAGGGTGTGGCCGTCCGGCATCAGGATCGCCGTCGCATAGTTCGGCGTCGTGCCATCCGGGTTGTTGGGTCCCGCGCCCTGGACGACGAAGTTTCCGGGGATCGGCGCGTTGAACAAGACGTTCCCTTGCGGGGTGCACCGGGTTCCGCCCGACCATCCGTCCGAGTTGTAATAGACCGCGGTCATCGTCGCGTTCGGCGTGAGGATGATGACGTCCGGGTCGGTGGTCATCCCGCGTTGCGTGGCCTGTTGGATGCTCGCGGGTACGTATACGGCGGAGGCACCGATCGGGAGGTTCCAGATGCTATCCCGTGAAAAGGGCCAAAGCAGGGGGTCGCGGCCGCCTGGCGGTCCTCCCCCGGGCGGCGGTGGGTTCGCTGTCACGGAAACCGAAATCGACGTCGTGTGAACGAGGGACCCGCTGGTGCCCGTCACGGTGACGGAGTACGAGCCGGCTGTGCTCGCCGTCAGGGTGCACGTCGAGGTTTGGGTGCCACTGATCGTCGAAGGCGAGCAGCCCCCCGTCACTCCGGCCGGAGAGGAGGCGGTCGTTAGCGCAACGCTCCCAGTGAAACCGCCGGTCGACTGCAGGCTAATCGTCGACGTCGCGGATTGACTGGGGACGAAGGAGATGCTTGCCGGGTTCGCGGCAATCGAGAAGTCCGGGACCGGTGGACCGCCCACGCCGAAGAACTCGAGCGGAGAGGGCGCGTTCACGTCGCCCTGACCGAGGCTGCCACCGCCCCAGACGTCTTCCAAGAGCTTCGCGAGCGAGTAGTGACTGTACGAGGCCGTCGACTTGTACGCCAACTTCGTCGCCGGACCGCTGAATCCCATGTAGATGTACGGAGGATTTGTGTACGCCTCGTCAAACATGAGGATGAGCGCGGCCTTCTTGGTACCCATGGCCGTGAGCAAGCCGGGCACCCAGCTCTGGATCCACGCGTCGCCCGACGCCACGGAGTTGTCGTGCATGTTGTGGCCGTCGTTCGGCGTGAACCAGATGAAGTTCGTGCCGGCATTGAGCGCCGTGACGACGTCCGCCGGGCCGCCGGAGTGGAGGTTCGCACATCGCGCGGGATTGCCCGTGATCGTCGTGTACGACAGGAACGGAAAGTGGTCTTCGCCTCGATTCGGGTTGATGGAACAACCGGAGCCGCTCCCTTCCGCAATTGCGTTCCAGGTGTGGCCCGAGGTCTCGATCAGGTCCACCAACGTGGGATGGTTCAGGTTCGGATGGTTTCCGTCGCCGCTCACGCCGAAGGTGCTCGCGCCCATGATCGCGATGTAGTTCGGCTGGGACGGATTCGTGATGCTCGACCAACCCTGGGAGAAGGAATACTGGTCCGCAAGTTGCGTCATGTACGGAGCGGGGCCGTAGACCTCGTTCAGGTTCTTGTTCTCCATGAGGACGACGACGAGTTGATCGAAATTGCCGGTCGCCTCGGAGGAAACGGGCCCCGAGCCAAACCGATTACCGGGAGAACTGAGCGGAACAATCCCGGAGACGACAAGGGCCGCGAGGAGCAGAAGGGCGGATGCCGAAAGGGCAACGAACGTGCGATACAACTGTGAACGCAATGACCTTCCCCGGGGGCAGGGCCTGATGTCGAGCGGCGTCGATGATGGTATTCTTCAAAATGTTCCCCGGCGATAATCGGAAGAGATAACACGACGCATTCAGAAATCGACGGCGCGAATCAAGGTATTTCGCTGTCGCTGGTTCGTACGTTATTCGGTACCCACTTACATCTCGCCCCGAATCGAACGCAAATGTCCAGCGAGCGATGTTGACTGATGCCGCTTCGATTCGAGAGCCTCGAACGCGTCGGCCCGTTGTCGTAGCGCCCCGGGCCGAGTGCGGCTATTGTCCGCGCACTGCGCGATCCTTCGCAGATGCCTTGATCGAAGGCGGGCGCAACACGTAGTAGACGGAGACAAGCGCATAAAGAAGCAGGCCCAACCATCCGTAGCTAAGGGCGAGGATGGCCGAGGCGTTCAGCTTGTAGTTGAACATCAAGAAGTCACCGACGCCGGGCAACAACATGGACGATACGGCGACGAACACGACCGCGACGAGCGACGGACCCGCCAGCGCGACGAACGAGCTCGGCGCGCCAATCACCTCGACGCGTGAAGGCATTACGCCGACGTGCTTCGCCAAGGTCTCGCGCGCCCTCTCCGCCCGGTCCAGCGCCGCGGCGTAGTTTCCCGTGTCGAGCAACGCGACGGCTTCGGCCGCGGTCATCTCGGCCGCGTGGACTTGCTGCGTCGTAGACTTCATTCGCTCGATGTCGAGAAGGACACGCTGCACGGATTCGGCGATCCGCTCGATGAGCGCGGCCTCCAGCGTGCCTTTCACCTGTTCGACCAGGCGCACGCGCTGCGAGAGATCCCCTTCGTGGCCCGCCGCGGCTTC
>DASWGO010000075.1:0-5737 GCA_036393695.1 Thermoplasmata archaeon | reverse complement strand
GACTTCGTGAAGGCCTTCGCCGAGGCCGGGGTGGACGACCTCACGGTCCACGTGGAGAGCGACCACGACGTCCGCGCGACGATCCGGGCGATTCGGGATGCCGGAATCAGCCCCGGGGTCGTCCTGAACCCCGCCACGCCGTTTGAGAAGAGCGTTCCGTACCTCGGCGACGTCGAGCTGCTGCTCGTCATGACGGTCCATCCCGGATTCTCCGGGCAGGCCTTCCGAGAGGATGTCGTGCCGAAGATTCGCGCGGCCCGGAAGTACGTCGACCAGGAAAATCTCGCGGTCGAAATTCAAGTCGATGGCGGGATCAAAGTCGACACGGCGCCGATCGTCGCGGAGGCGGGCGCGGACATCCTCGTGTCCGGCAGCGGCATCTTCCCCGACCGCGTCCGCGAGAACTTGATGGCCCTCCGCCGGGCAGCCGAGAAGGGCCGCGCCAGTTCGAAACGCATCTAGGACGGGATTCGTCGCCCAGCCGAGTCCCGGCTCGCAAACCTTTAGGAGCAAGAGGGCATCGAGGCGCTTGCGATGCTCCGTCTCGGATTCGTCATCGGAACGCTCCTCCCCGTGGCCCTGCTTGCGGTGAACCTGGCCTTAGGCTACGGCGGGATCCTCGTCACGATCGGCCTCCTGGTGTGGCTGGGGACCGGCATCCTGCTCACGCCGACGTCCGAGGACGAGGCCTAGCCCTTCTCGTACAGCGAGTCGCCGGCCACGGAGAGCTCGACCCACTCGTCGATCGAACGGACGTCCTCGAGGAGGACGTTGACCATCTCCCCCGACTCGTCCTCGACGATGAACGAATCGAGGACGTCGTCCGCCTCGTTCGTGTCCCGGACGATGCCGACAAATTCGCCATCCGAATCGATCACGTTCAGGCCCGCAAAGATCTCCGCCGCCGGGCCGCGGAGCGTCACGCGGTCCACGATCCCGCTCACGAACCGACGGCCGAGGCGCATCCGGCCTCCGGATCCTTCGCCGAGTACGAGCGTGTTTACCTCTTCGCCGGAGACGTAGCCGACCTCGACGCCTTCTCCGTCCACGACCGCCATTCCGACGAGCGAACGACCGCGCCGTCCGGCCAAACCGAGACACCTCCGGGGTGCGCCCTGCGCGGGACGGTCCCGACGGGCGTGCGAACGGCGCGCGGCTACTGAAGCTTTTCGGGAACCGGCCCGGGATCGGTCCGAGCCATACGGTTATCAGGTGAGATATCGAGGACGCTTCATTTATACCGGCTGACCCGACATCCAACGGTGTCATTCCCTCCCGATGCGGAGGGCAACCCCTCGGTTGGAGCCACATGGCCCGCTGCCCACTGTGCGAGTCGGATGTCCCGGACGGGCGATCCGCGTGCGACGTGTGCGGGCAGCCGTTCGACCGGGGCCTGACGACTCGGGCGGCGCCCGACGTCACGAAACGGGCGATTGCGGCCGCTCGCAAAGACCTCGTCCCCTCGAGCCGCGACTCGGCCGACCCGTCGTTCGCCCGGAACCTCTTGGAGCGGGCCGAACAGACGGAGGCCGCCGGCGACCTGGGACGGGCTCTGGACCTTGCGCGCGCCTCCCGACGGGTCCTCGAAATCGCGCGGCGCAAGGCGCGGGTCGCGGATGCGCTCGCCTACGCGGACGCGGTCCTCGATGGCGCGAAGAAGGCCGGCATCGAGACGTTAGCGTTCCAAAGGAATATCGACCAGGCCCGGGCCCTCGCGGGCCGGGGGGACTTCGTCGCGGCGGAACGCCTGCTTCGTCGAGTCTCCATCCGAACGCTCGACCAGCGACGGGAACGGGTCCTCCAGGGAATCGTCGAAAAGGCCCAGACCCGCGTGCGATACGCGGAAGAACGCGGCGGGAACGTCGAGGAAGCGGAGAGCCACCTCGCCGAAGCCCGGAACGCGCTCGCCCTGCGCGAGTACCATCGCATCCGACCGCTCGCCTCGAAGGCGATCGAGAAGGCCGATGCGCAACGCAAGTATGCGCGCTCGGAGACGATCTTGGACCGCGCCGCGGCGGACCTCGACGCCGCCCGTCGGGACGGCGTGAACATCGCCGAGGCCCGGAAGGTCCTCACCCAGGCACGGGACGCGCTCCGACGGGGCGTGTACGCCGACATTCCTCTCCTCGCTCAGAGAGCCCGGAACGGCTTGCAGGAGGCGCGCCGCTATGCGGTCGCCGACGCGGGCTTGCGGGAGTCCGCCCGCGAAACCGCGCGCGAGCGTCGGAAAGGCGTTGAGGTAAGTCGCGCGGAGGCCCTCCTCGACGAAGCCGAGACGGCGCTCGCGGCGAAAGAATACGGCAAGGTCCGGGCGCTGGCGAAGGACGCCCACGACGCCGTGCGGGAGGCGTCCCTCCTGCAGACGGTCCGGAACGCGTTCGCCAGCCTCCAGGTCGATGCGGAGGACTTGCGGAATCTCGGGGCCGACGCCGCGGATTTCGAGCAGATCCTCGTCGATCTCACGAAAGCCGTCGAGGCGACGGACCTCGCGGCCGCGCGGCGCCTCGTCGCCCGAGCCCGCCACTCCGCGGAGAGCGCGCGGGACTCGCACTTCCGAACGATCATGGAACAATCCTTGCAGATCATCTTGATGAACGCATCGCGCGGCCTCGATCCCGCGGTCGCCCGGCAGCTCCTGAAAGAGGTCGACGATGCGGTCTCGCTCGGCAAGAGGCTCGACATGCAGGCCCTCATCGACAAGCGTATGGCCGACGCCGACGCCGAGACGGAATCGAAACTGAACGTGCGCGTCCTCCAGACGCGGGACGACATCGTCGCGCTCCGACAAGGCGGACAGAACGACACCGTTGGCCTGGAGGGGAAGCTCGCCGACGCGGCCATCGGGATCCAGGAACGCCGGTTCTTCCATGCGGACGCCCTCCTCGACAGCGTCGAGCACGACATCTTCGCGATCCGCGAGCTGATGCGGAGCTCCGCGGCGGAGGTCCTCGGGCAGGCGCGCGGCGAGGTCGCCCGGGCGAGGGCCGATGGCATCCAAGTCGACGCCGCGGCCCAGATGCTGAGAGACGCGGAGACGTCGTACTCCGAGGCCCGCTACGGCGACACGATCTACGCAGGCAAAGCGTGCATCTCCGAGGTCGAAGAACTCGCGCACGCCGCCGCGGACACGAAGCGAAAGTCCGAAGCCGATGTCGCGCGCTCGAAGCTCGATCGCACGGAGGGGATCCACCGCCGGATGGAGTCCGTGCGGGCTGAGATCCAAGACCTCCTGTCGCACAACGTCGATCTGGCACACGCGCTCGAGAGGCTCGCGGCGGCGGAGCAAGCGATCGACCGAGGGTCCCTTGAGGAGGCCGAACACCTGGTCGCCTCGGCGGAGGGGATCGTAACGGGCGTCAAGGTCACCTTGACCCACCAGGCCAAAGGGGCCCTGGAACGCGCCCGAAAGGCGGTGGAGCAGGCGAGTCGCGATGGCGTCGAGGCCCCGGAGTTCGCGGCCCTTCTGGTGAGCGCCCAAGCCGCCGTCCAAGCCGGCCGGACGGCCGAGGTGCTCCACGCGACCGGAGAGATCGATCGGCTCCTTTTGGAAAAGCGACAGGTCCGACATCAGGACGAACAGCGCCGCACGCTGGAGAAGGCGCGGAGCGCCGCGACGAAATTCATCACCGTCAAGAAACTCATCATGGACTTGCGAAAGGCGGACATCGACATCACGGGCGCCGAGGAGAGTCTTCGAGCGGCGGAGCATGCGCTCGAGGAGCGGAACTTCGACGACGTCGATGCGATCCTGACCGACCTGGATGCGACCGCGAAAGAGCTGATGGACGAACTCGTCGCCGCGTCGCGAAACCTAATCGGCCGCGCGGAGCGCAAGATTCACGAAGCGCGGGACGCGGGACTCGACGTCGACAAGGCGGTCGCCCACCTCGACACCGCGGAAGCCGCGTTCGAGCGAGGGGAGTACGCCGACGCGGTCGAGCACGCGCGGGCCGCGGAGAAAGAGGTCGCGGAAGGCCTCCGGGAGATGAAGAGTCGAGAGGCCGAAGCCCGCCGGAGGAACCAGGAGGCCGCGCGGGCGGAGCTCACCACAATCCGCAAGACAATCTCGGATCTCGCACGCGCCGACATCTCGATCCTCGGAGCGGACTCGGCGCTCAGCCGTGCCGAAACCGCGTTCGAAGAAGGACGGTTCGAGGACCTCTCGCGGGAACTCACCGAGACGAAAGAGATGGCCGCCCGCCTGAACGACGGACTGGAGGCGGCGGCGAAGGACCTCGTGTCATACGTCGAACGCGAGGTCGCCGAGGTGCGCTCCACCGGACTCGATCCGGGGCGGGCGGAGGTCGTCCTGCTGAACGCCCGCGAGGCGATCAACGACGGACGCTTCGTCGAGGCGATCGAGTACAAGAAGGTCATCGAAGACATCCTCGATGAGACCCGCCGCGACAAGGAGACGCGGGTGGCCCGGGACAGCCTGTCGGAGCTCCGGGCGAAGGTCGAGGCGCACGCGAAGCTCGGCGCCGACGTCCGAACGGCCTCGGAGATCTTGGCGCGGGCGGAGGCGATGATCGACGCCGGCGAACTGCACGCGGTCGGCGGATATGCGAAGCGGATCTCCGAAGAAGTCGACTTGGCGCGCAAGGCGCATCTCGGCTCCGTGGTCGGCTCGTTCTCGCCGATGATCGAGGAAGGCGTGTCCCTCGGCCTCCACGGGGAGGAACTCGATGAGTTCCGCGCACACGCGGAGGACGCGGCGGCCGCGGACGATCTCGAGGAGGTCTACCGGCTCAAAGGCGACTTGCAGGAGCGGCTCCTCGACGCGAAGCGACACCAGATCGTCAAGAGGTCGATGAACGAGATCCACAGCCTCGACGAACTCGTCACCCAGTCGGAGCGCCTGGGCGTTCCGTCGGAGGCCGCCCGGACGCACCTGGACGGAGCGCGGAAGGCGATCGAGGAGGGCAACGTCGACGGCTTCGAGCGCGGACTCACCGAGGCCCGCGCGTCCTTGGAGGAGTCGCGCAAGTCCCACTTCCTCGACAAATACGAGACCCGGGTCCACGCCGTCTCGACGATGATGGCCAACGCAAAACGCCTCGGGGCGGAGCTCGGTGACGCCGAGGGTTCGCTCGAGCAGGCGGAGGCCGCGCTTCGCGCGGGCGACATCGCGATGGCGGACATCCTGATCAAGCAAGCCGAAGTCTCGGTCGGCATCCAGATCCAGAATTTCATCAAGAACAAGTACCCGAACCTGTCGCTCCGCCTGCCGTCGGCGGGCTTGCAGGCGGGGGAGTGGAACCAGTACGTCGTCGAGATCGAGAACCGCGGAAAGTTGCCGGCGCGGAACGTCCAGATCGAGTTCTCCGGCGACCTGGAGGCGAAAGGCATCGCGCCGATCGCGGAGATCGGCGTGGGCGAGGTCGTCCCGGTCCGGGTCGGCGTGAAGCCGAAAGGCAAGGGCGCGGTGCCGGTCGCGGTCGGGATCACGTACAAACGGCTCTTCGACGAGAACCGCTACGAGGTCCGGGACACGAAGGAGATCAAGGTCGAACCCGAGTCGACGTACCTCGTCGAGGACGTGTTCCTGATTCATTCCGACGGACGGCTGATCGCGCATCACAGCCGCAAGTTCCGGGAGGAGATCGACGAGGACATCTTCTCCGGCATGCTCACGGTCGTCCAAGACTTCGTGAAAGACTCGTTCAAGTCGCGCACGCGCGTCGGGATGAAACGCCTCGATTTCGGGGACTCGAAGATCCTGATCGAGCGATCGCCG
>DASWGO010000074.1:0-2450 GCA_036393695.1 Thermoplasmata archaeon | reverse complement strand
CGCCAAGAAGCTGGGTCATTTGACGGGCAAGGACATTCGGAGCTTTTTCCTGCACGTCAAGGGGCCCGAGCTCCTCAACAAGTACGTGGGCGAGTCGGAACGCCAGGTTCGGGAGGTGTTCAAAAAGGCGAAGGAGAAGGCGGATGACGGCTATCCGGTGATCGTGTTCTTCGATGAGATGGACGCCCTCTTCCGGACCCGCGGCAGCGGCATCTCCTCGGACATCGAGTCCACGATCGTCCCCCAGTTCCTGTCGGAGATCGACGGCGTCGAGCGGCTTCGCAACGTCATCGTGATCGGCGCCAGCAACCGGCAGGACCTCATCGACCCTGCCGTGCTCCGCCCTGGCCGCTTGGACGTGAAGATCAAAATCGATCGTCCGGACAAGGCCGCGGCCAAGGACATTTTCTCCAAATACCTCACAGCGGATCTCCCCTGGCATCCGGAGGAGCTGGAGCGGGATGGGGGCGATGCGGCGAAAGCCGTCGAGCGGCTCATCGGGCTGACCGTGGAGTCCATGTACGCGCTCAGCGAAGAGAATCAATATCTCGAAGTGACCTACGCCAACGGAGACAAAGAGACCTTCTACATGAAGGACTTCTCCAGCGGGGCCCTGATCGAGGGCATCGTCTCGCGTGCTAAGAAATACGCGATCAAGCGTCTGCTCGCGACCGGCGAGCGCGGCATCAAGAGCGATGATCTCCTCCGGGCCATCCGCGATGAGTTCAAGGAGCACGAAGACCTGCCGAACACCACCAACCCGGACGACTGGGCGAAGATCGCCGGCAAGAAGGCCGACAAGATCGTCCACGTCCGGACGATCACGGTCGGATCCCACGAATCGCGGCGTATCGAGACCGTGACGACCGGCCACTACCTCTAACGCGTTGTGTTCGTGTCCGTGATCCATCTATGACAACCAAGCGAGCGCTCGGCACCGAGACGGAGTTCGGGATCGCGACGCGCGACCCCGAGTCCGTGGACCCGGTCTCCAATTCCCTGTTTCTGATCAACCACTATCCCTCCTTTCCCTCGCCGAAGGTCCTCTGGGACTACGAGAACGAGAACCCGCTGCTCGACATCCGCGGCTTCGAGGTGGAGGGGGAGCGCGAGCGGCCGGGGCCGGACTACAACCGTCTGCTGAACAAGGTGCTGGCCAACGGAGGCCGCCTTTACGTGGACGGCGCGCATCCTGAATACTCCACCCCGGAGTGCACAACGGCCCGGGGCGTCGTCCTGTACGAAAAGGCCGGGGAGCGCATCCTGGCCGCTGCCGTGCGCTCCGTGGAGCAGGTGCGTGGGCCCGGCAGCCTGTTGGTGTACAAGAACAACACGGACGGCAAGGGCAACAGCTATGGGTATCACGAGAACTACCTGGTGGCCCGCGCGATCCCGTTCGAGCGCATCGCGCGCGCCCTCGTCCCGTTCCTCGTCACCCGTCAGATCTACGCGGGCGCCGGCAAGGTCGGGACGGAGAATCAAACGTCGCCGGCCGTCTATCAGATCTCGCAGCGGGCGGACTTCTTCGAGACGCTGATGGACCTCAACACGATGGTCAAGCGGCCCATCATCAACACGCGGGACGAGCCCCACGCCGATCCCGCCAAGTACCGGCGGCTCCACGTGATCGCCGGGGACGTCAACATGACGGAAGTGGCGACCTTCCTCAAGGTCGGCGCGATGGCCGTCGTGCTGGACATGATCGAAGACAACTGGCCGCTCCCGGCGGTTGAGCTCGAAGACCCCGTCCAGGCGATCAAGGCCGTCTCTCGTGACCTGGCGGTGAAGGCCGATCTGCGGCTCGCCGGCGGCAAGGCGACGACGGCGATCGCCGTGCAGCGCGCCTACCTCAAGGCGGCCCAGGACTTCTACGCGAGTCACGAGTTGACGCTGCCGGTCAAGGAAGTGCTGGTCCGCTGGGAAGAGACCCTCGACAAGCTCGAGCGCGATCCCCGCGAGCTGGCCCGCGAACTGGACTGGGTGGCCAAGCGCGCTCTCATCGAGTCCTATCTGGATCGAAAGGGCTGCGGGTGGAATGACCCGCGGGTGGCGATGATGGATCTCCAGTACCACGATGTCCGGCCCGAGAAGGGGCTCTACTTCACCCTCGAGCGCGCCAACCGGGTGGAGCGCATTGTGATGGACGAGGAGGTCCGGCAGGCGGAGACCGTCGCCCCGCTGGACACGCGGGCGTACTTCCGCGCGGCCTGCGTCAAGAAATGGCCGCAGGAAGTGTATGCGGCGAGTTGGACGTCGGTGCTCTTCGACGTCGGCAACGCGGTCATCAAGAAAGTCCCGCTCCTCGAGCCGCTCCGCGGCACCGAGGCGCTCACGAAAGACCTGCTCGACGAGTCCGAGACCGTCGACGTCCTGCTGGACAAATTGAAGGCCTGACGGCTGTGTCGCGCTTCCTCGATCCGTACGGCTCCAGTTTCTATGACTTCCTGGCG
>DASWGO010000073.1:0-2340 GCA_036393695.1 Thermoplasmata archaeon | reverse complement strand
CGAAAGGGCGACCGTCCGGTTCTCGACCTGTTGTCCGCGATTGACGACCCGAGTGCCCGCCGCACGACCGAGGCGGAGCGGGCCCTCGGCGCCCGCGTTGGCGGCGGATGCAACGTCCCCTTCGGAGCGCTCGCCACGGTTGAGGACGGCATGCGTCTTCGCGCGGTGCTTGCGGACCCGGAGGGTCGCCGCGTCATCCGATCCGAGGATCGAGGCGACGCGTCTCATTGGAAGGAAATCGTTGACTCCGTGTGGGCAAAACTCGTTCAACAAGGAGCGGCCGACCTGGTCGCCGAGGCGGCGTAGATGGGCGACCTCCCGTTTCGCGGCCAGACGTTCCTCGTCGCAACGTCGGAAGACCTCGCCGACAAAGTCGCTCGAGCGGTGCGGGAGAAAGGAGGCCGCGCAATTCCATTCCCAACGATTCGCCTGGTTCCACCGGCGGACTACGAGAACCTGGACCGCGGGCTTCGCCTCTGGCGGACGTTGGATTGGGTGGTCTTCACGAGTGCCCACGGCGTCGAGGCGGTCGTCGACCGGTCGAGGGCCTTAGGCGTGGACTTGGTCGGCTTCCAGGGAAAGGTCGCGGCCGTAGGCCCCGCGACAAAAGCGGCCGCGGAGGCAGCGGGCCTGGCCGTGTCCTTGGTCCCGAACGAATTCCTGACCGATGCCATCGCGGGTGCACTCGGCGACGTGTGCGGGCGAACGATCTTCCTGCCCCGCTCCCGGATCGCGCGGAAAAGCCTCGCGGACGAGCTGCGGGATCGAGGTGCGCAGGTCATCGAGGCGGATGCATACGACGCGATCCCGGCCGCGCCCGACATCGACGTTCTCCGGAAGACGGACCGGATCGATGTCGTGCTGTTCACGAGCGCGTCCGCGGCGACTCATCTAATGGACCTGCTTCCGAAAGACGTGCGGGACCGGTTGATCAAGGAGGCCGAGGCCGCGTGCATTGGACCGGTCACCGCGGAGGCCGCACGTTCTCTCGGGTTCCGAGTTTGCGCGGTCGCGCGCAACCACACGGTCGACGGACTCGTCGAAAGCGTAGAGGAGGTTCGTGCCCATGGCTGAGCTCCCGCGTCCCCGCTATCGGCCCCGACGGTTGCGGAGGACCGCCGCCATCCGTGCGCTCGTCCGAGAGACGTCCGTCGACATCGATCGTCTCGTGCAACCGCTCTTCATTCGGGAGGATCCCCGCATGGGGTCGGCGATTCCCTCCATGCCGGGCATCTTTCGACTGACGATGGACGAGGCCGCGTCCGAGGCGGAGCAGCTTGCGGAACTTGGCGTCCCCGCCGTGATCCTCTTCGGCCTCCCGGCGGAGAAGGATTCGCTCGGCCAGGGAGCGTACGACGAAAACGGCGTCGTGCAGCAGGCCGTCCGTGCGGTGAAGAGGGCCGCGCCGGATGTCATCGTGATGACGGACGTCTGCCTCTGCGAATACACCGACCATGGGCATTGCGGCGTGATCCGGGATGGTCGAATCGACAACGACGGGTCCCTCGAACTGCTCGCCAAGACCGCCGTGAGCCAGGCACGCGCGGGCGCCGACCTCGTGGCTCCAAGCGCGATGATGGACGGCCAGGTCGGCGCCATCCGCGCGGCATTGGACCGCGCCGGATTCGAGGAGACGGCGATTCTCGCGTACGCAGCGAAGCACGCCTCCGCGTTCTATGGCCCGTTCCGAGACGCCGCCGATTCCGTCCCTCGGTTCGGCGACCGCCGCACCTACCAGAAGGATCCTGCGAACCTGCGCGAGTCCCTCCGCGAGATCGCTCTCGACCTGGAGGAAGGTGCGGACATCGTGATGGTCAAGCCCGCCCTCGCATACCTGGACGTGATCCGCGCGGCGCGCGAACGGTTTGACGCGCCGCTCGCCGCGTATTCCGTGAGCGGAGAGTACAGCCTGATCAAGGCGGCCGCGGAACGGGGATGGGTCGACGAACGCTCCGTGGTCGAGGAGACGATCACCGCAATCCGTCGCGCGGGCGCGGACCTCATCCTGACCTATTACGCGAAGGACTTCGCACGATGGCGGCGGGAGAGACGCGCATGACGGAGCCGACTCAAGGGCAAGGATCCGACGAAACCGGGGAGGCGGGAGAATCCCGCGAGTTCCTCAAGTACACGTTCTACCAGGTCCGACCCGAATGGCGGCTGCTCGACTCGGAGCGGAAGAAGAAACAGAAAGCGGAGTTCGCCTCGCTCCTCCATGATCTCGAGGAAGACGTCACCCTCTGGTGCTACTCCCTTCAAGGGATCCGGGCCGACGTGGATTTCATGGTCTGGGCGATCGACCCGCACCTCGAGACGTTCCGGGAAATGGCCCGTCGAGTC
>DASWGO010000072.1:0-16711 GCA_036393695.1 Thermoplasmata archaeon | reverse complement strand
TTCTCCTGCTAGACATGGAATGGCTCGATCTACCGAGCGGCAAGAAAGGGAAACGCTACCACGAGATTCCGCTTGAGGAGACCATCGATGTCGTTCCGAAGCGCAAGCGGGTCCTCCTCGTCACGCAGGACAAGGAACATGGCAAGGTCATCTTCGAGTTCCGGCCGTTCGGTGCGGCGTCTCGATTGCTTGCGTGGCTCAAGAAAGAGAAGGAGCACCGCCGAAAGCGGGAGGAAGGCACGTTGCGCTCTCCATATCGAGAGGAGGATCGCTAGCGACCGCCCATCTGCTGTGCGGCCTGCCGGCGCTCCTGTTGCTTTCGCTTCATGCGTCGGGTGAAGAGCAGCGATCCGATGAACGCCAAGAAGAGGACGAAGAGCCCGGCCGCCTGGGCGGGTGGGTCCCCGTTGTAGAACAGGCCCACGAACAGGAACACCAAAATCCAGAAGACGATGTACCCGGCGACTCGCCGTTTCGCGAAATCGAAGACCCGGCCCATCGATTGGCCCCTTCGCAAGCGGAGAACAAGAAGCCATCGGTCCCAGTCGCGACCTTGCGACTATTCCAAAGGTACATCGCCCCGGGTTGTGTTTGCAGACCGATTGCTCATGTCCGCCTTGACCGAGTACGAAGGCATCTGGGAGATGTTCGGCCAGATGCATCGCGAGACCCACGGGGAAAACCACGCCCCGACGCGGGATTTCAATTGCTGCGGTGAGTTCGCGGTCCTGATGGCATTACGGGCCGCGTCCACCCTGAAGCCGGACTACCCTCACCACCTCCTGCTTCGCATGGCCGCGATGCCCGAGCTCGACCGCGATTTCTACGTGAAGAACCTCCTCTCAACGGACGGCGAACCGGAGCCGGCGGATCCCGAGCCGCTCCGCGAATACCGCGCGAGCCGGCGATACCACATCCTGTGGACGGAGCTCAAGGAGGCGGGCGCGCGGATCGAGCATCTTGAGCGTGAGTTGGAACGGTACAACCTTCGCGTCGCGGAACTCGAGGCCACGCTTGCGAAAGTGAAGCCGGGTCCCGAGACGCCCTAGCGGAAGAGAATCGACAGAGGGCGGAACGACGCGCGGCCGCAAGAAAGGCTTAATCGCGTCCCCCCTTCTGGGGGACTTAGATGGACTACCGCACGGTGGGCCTCAAGGTCGGGCTCGAGATCCACCAGCAGCTGGCGACGCACAAGCTCTTCTGCGAGGATGCGTCGGTCCTCGTCGACGCTGTTGGCGGCCAGAGATTCCGTCGACGGCTTCGGCCGACGCAGTCCGAACTCGGCGAGGTCGATGCGGCGGCCATCGAGGAAGCGAAGCGGCGTCTCACCTTCGTGTACGAGACGACGCCGAACTCCTGCCTCGTCGAGGCGGACGAAGAGCCGCCCCATCCGCCGAACCCAGAGGCCCTGGACATCGCGCTGGAGATCGCCCTCCTGTTGGATGCGACGCCTGTGAACGAGGTCGACTTCATGCGGAAGATCGTGATCGACGGATCGAACACGGCGGGCTTCCAGCGGTCCGCGCTCGTGGCCCTCGACGGCCAGTTGGCGGTCAACGGAAAACGAATTGGGGTGCCGACGATCCTCCTAGAAGAAGACGCCGCGCGGAAGCTTGGCGAGGCGGAAAGCGAGGTCGTGTATCGGCTCGACCGATTGGGCATCCCGCTGGTGGAAATCGCGACGGCTCCAGACATCGCGACTCCGGACGAAGCGCGCGAGGTTGCCTTGGCGTTTGGGTCCCTGCTCCGCGCGACGCGCAAAGTCATCCGTGGGATTGGGACGATTCGGGAAGACCTCAACGTCTCCATCCTGGGCGGCGCTCGCATTGAGATCAAGGGAGTTCAAGATCTCCGAATGATCGCCACGTTCGTGGAAAAGGAAGTCGAGCGGCAACGGATGCTCCTGGAGGTCGCCGCGGAACTGGGGAAACGTGGCGTTCGATCCGTGCCATCGGATCTCCGCAACGTCACGTCGGCATTCGGCAGAACCGAGTCGAAGGTCGTCCGAGCCGCGGTGACGAAGGGAGACGTGGTGCTCGGGTGGTCCCTTCCGGGTTTTGCGGGCCTCCTGAAAGGCAAGCTGGGCCCGGAGTTCGCGGCCCATGCACGGATCGCCGGCGTCGCCGGGATTTTCCACTCCGACGAGCTGCCCGGATATGGCATTTCGCGGGAGGAAACGGAAGCGGTCCGAGCGACATGGGGCCTTGCAGACCGCGACGCATTCGTCCTCGTCGCGGAGCAGGAGAGCAAGGCGCGCGCCGCCTTCGAAGAGATGCGGCCCCGGGCAATCGTCGCGCTGTCGGGCGTCCCCCCGGAGACGCGGGAGCCGTGGCCCGACGGGACGACCGCGTACAGCCGTCCTCTCCCGGGTAAAGCGCGGATGTACCCGGAGACCGACGTGCCCCCGGTTCGGGTCACGACGGACCGTCTCCGAAAAATCCGCGAGCACCTGCCGGAGAAGCCGGAGGTAACTATCGCACGACTCGCTCGGGAGTTCGGGATCCATGAGCAGCAGGCCCGACAGCTCGTTCAGGAAGGGAGCCATCATGGCTTCGAGACAATCGCCCGGGAGTTCGGAGAACCGACGCTCGTCGCCTCCGTCCTTCTTTACTCGTTCGGCGAGCTTCGCCGGGAAGGGCTTGACGTCGATGGGATTCCGTTGGATCACCTGCGGGAACTCTTTTCGTTGCTGAAAGCAGGCCGGTTCGCGAAGGAAGCCCTCCCGGGTCTTGTGCGGGAGATGGCGGGGACGCGGGGACGGGCATCGGAGGCCTTGACGGCCCTCGGCGTGGTGCAACTCAGCGGCGGGGATCTCCAGACAATCGTGGACGAGGTGATTCGGGACTCTCAGGATCTCATCGCGACTCGGGGGGATGCGGCCGAGAAGGCGCTGATGGGGCAGGTGATGGAACGGGTGCGGGGCCGTGCGGACGGAAAAATCGTCAGCGATGCCGTTCGCACAAGTCTCGAGGCCTTTCTCCGATCGAGAGGCGAGAGACGGAAGAAAAAGGAAGAGAAAAAGTGAAAGTCTCCACAACGACGGTCAGGCGCGATCAATCATCAGCGCTTGCCTTTCTTGGATTTCTTCGTTGCTTTCTTCGTTGCCATGGTGGGGTCTAACTCCTCCTCGGGGCCAGCCCCCGGTTGATAAGGTGTGATGTGAACGCCTTACATCTTAAACGTGTGCAAGGCAATCCGCAAATGATCGAATTCACGGCCGATGACGTCATCGCAGCGTTCCGCGTGTCCGATTGCAGGCGTGCAAATCGCATCCGCCGAATCGCCATCTCCCTCCATGTGCGGCTGACAAATACCTATATAACGCGAGATTTCATTCAGTCGCGGTGAAGGGACTTGGCCGTGGCAGCGAAGAAGGCCAAGGGGGATGATTGGTTCTCCTCCCTGGACGCGGAACTGGAGAAGAAGACGAAGGAAATCATCGAGGATGTCGGGGAACAGAACGTCGCCCGCCTGGAACTCAACAAGACCCTGATCGAGGACTTCTGGAAGGTCTGGAAACGGTTCAACAAGATCAACGTCCACTTCGCCCTCGAGCCGTCGTATACGAACTGGGCGGTCTTCCCGGACACGTTCCCGGACGGAGATTGGCATTGGCGACCCGGCTTCAACCCGGCCGCCGTCCAGACGATCCAACTCCTCGACCGCTCGATGGATCAAGGCCGCGTCGGCGACGCGCTCAAAGTGAACTATATCGAGGTCGATGGGAAGGTCCATCTCCGGGTGACGTTCGAGTACTGCGAAGGGGAGCACTATTACAAGTACAGCGGGTGGAAGCGGATCTGGACGATCCACACGCTCTACGATCAGCCGCTTGACCACGCGGAAGTCGACGACCTGCATCGGCTCTTCGCGGACCTCGTCCGCGTGTGGTACGAGAGCCACTTGCGGCGGAACCGGGACGTCCTGATCAAATACCTCAAGCAGACGTTCGAAAAGATTGAGACGTTCAATCAGTGAAGCGGCCGCGCGATGTAATGTCGCCCGTGATAACCGGCGGGGAGCCTATATTACCGCGGCGGGAGAATTTTCACGGACGTGGAAGACCTCCTGTCCGGCGCACTCCTGCTCCTTCTCGTCGGCGGCGCGGTCTTCGCATGGTTCGACTGGCGGATGCGGGCGCGAAAGCTGCCGCAACTGATTGGACCGAGCTGGGATTGCCCGCATTGCGGGGTTAAGAACGAGGCGGAGCTCAGCGTCTGCTGGTCGTGCGGGGCTGGGGTGGCGCGGGCCTACTTCGGCCGGTCTGCAGGGGCCTCCGCGGAAACCTGGCAATGTCGGGGATGTCGTGCATGGAACAGTACATCCCGACGGTCTTGCTGGTCGTGCGCAAACACGCCGGCCAAGCAGCCGAAACGGCTCATTTGATGATTCAAAAGACCCCGTGGTACAGGCCGCCGTCGATTTGCGCGATTACCCCCGTGATATAGGACGCGCGCTCCGAAGCGAGGAAGGCGATCAGGTCGGCGACCTCCTCCGCCTTCCCCATGCGGCCCAGCGGGATATCCTGGAGGAGCGCGGCCTGGACATCCTCGGGTCGGCGGCTCTCCCGTTCGGCCCGGATTCGTTGCAGCTCGACCGTCCGGTCGGTTGCAATCCATCCCGGGGCGACGCCATTTACCCGAATCCGGTCCTTCGCGACTTCCCGGGCGAGCGACTTCAGCGCGCCGACGACGCCGAGTCGCAACGCGTTCGACAGCACGAGGTTGTCGATCGGCTGACGGACGGACATCGACAGAATTGCGACGACCGCCCCACCGTGCCGCTGGCGCATCGAGGGCAACGACGATCGCACGAGGCGGACCGTGCTCAGGAACGTGAGGTCCCAGCCCTTCGCCCACTGTTCGTCGGTCAGGGTTTCAAAGCTCCCCGCCGGAGGACCGCCCGCGTTGGGCACGAGGATGTCAACCCCTCCGAAGGCGTGGATCGCACCGTCGACGAACGACGTCACATCATCCGAGCGCATCACGTCGGCCGGGATCGCGACGACCTCCGCGTTCGTCTCGGTCCGGATCCCTTTTGCAGCCGCGTTGAGGGGCCCCGCGTTCCGAGCACAAATCGCGACCTTGCATCCCTCGCGCGCGAAGGCCATCGCCGTCGCCCGACCGAGTCCTTGGCTGGCCGCCGCGACGAGAGCGACCTTCCCCCGGATCCCTAGGTCCACGATGACGGCCATTGGCCTGCCGGGTAAGAAGGATTCCGGCCCGCGGCATCATTCGCGCAAGAAGCCGCGGACTTCGCCGATGGCCTCGAACCCGAGCGTCTTGTACATTTCCTGTGGCGTGTCGAACAGATCCGAAATCAATACGACCCATTCGCAATGGGCCTCCATCGCGCGCTTGCACGCCTCGAAAATCATCGTGCGTCCAACGCCCCGCATCCGGAAATCGGGATGGGTCGCGACGTCGTCGATCCACGCGAAGATGCCCCGCGGCCAGATGCTAATCGTCCCCGCCGGTTCGCCGTTCAGGTATGCCACGTAGGGCCGCATCCCCACCGCCCGAGAGCGTTCCCGCCAGAGGCCCCACAGCTGTTCGATGACTTCGTGAGAATGGCCGAAGCCGGCCTCGGTGGCCATCATGACAGACCGGAAGTCATTCGCCGTGGATTCCTCTGCAGCGGGGCGCACCTCGAGCTCCGGATTCACGATACAGTCCGGCAGCCCGACTTTCGCCAAAGCGAGGTCTGCGGTGGCACGGAAGCCGAGTCCGACGAACTCTGCTTGAACCCCGAATGCGGTTTCCGCGTCCTCGAAGAGGAGCGCATGATGCGGGACCGCGGTGCCGCGGAATGCGTTCGCAAGGTCGTCGATGATTTCCTTCGGACCTCCCTCCGGAAGTGTCGCGACCCAACCGAGATTCGCCTGGTGGATCAGGGGAAACCGATCATCTCGGTAGATCATGCCCCAAGAGGTTCGCACATTCTCGGGGGCCTGCTCTCGCCAGATTTGGAGGAACTCGACAATGGCGCGGAGCAGCTCGCCCGTGTCCACAGTGGTGCCAAGGGAGCCGACGGAATGAACCTTGCGTCGCCGTAGACGCGGAGTACTTTCGGCCACCTCGCCGAACCTCTTTATACCGCGGAATCTTCCTCGGGAATGAGGCGAGAAACAGACACGCCTCAGGAACGTGATTCTACGAGAGAAGAATTGGCGCCCCATGTGCATGACATCACCCGGGCGCTCGGCGACAAAGTGAGCGAGCAAGAGATCGAGCGCGAACTGTCGAGCTACCTGAACGTCTACCGCGTGTCGCTCGACACGGCGAAGCGGTCGATCGTGAAGAAGCACGGCGGGAACCCCGCGACCCTCGCGGTCGGCGTCAGCAAGACGTTGCGCGAGCTGGTCCCCGGGGAGCAGAGCGTGAACCTCCTGGTCCGGATCGTCAGCGTGAACGAGAAGGACGTGACGGTGGAGGGTGAGACGAAGCGGATCCTGTACGGTATCCTCAGCGATCCGACAACGACGATCCCCTTCACTGCCTGGGAGCCGCTCCCCATGACCCTCGCGAAGGGCGATGTCGTCCGCGTCCAGAACGCGTACTCAAAGGAGTACCGGGGCCAGGTCCAGGTGAACTTCGGCTTCCGGACCGTCGTCGCGAAGGAAGCGGCGGATGCCCTCCCGGAATACAAGCCGGGCACGGGCGCGCCGTACGTGGGCAGGCCGACGCCCGTACGGGTCGTCGACCTCCGGGAAGGAGCGTCGAACGTCCAAGTGAGCGCGCGAATCCTGTCCGTCGAGCGGCGGGAAGTCGAGGTCGACGGCACGCCCAAGGCCGTTTTCTCCGGCGTCCTCGCCGATGAGACGGGCAAGACCCAGTTCAGCGCGTGGAAAGACTTCGGGCTGGCGGACGGGGAGGTCATCCGGATCGACGGAGCGTACGTGAAGTCGTGGCGAGGCATCCCGCAAATCAGCTTCGACGAGCGGGCGACGATCACTCGCCTGAAACCGGACCTCCTGCCGCCCCTGGACGTGCTGAGCGCGAGCCCGCGGATGTGGATCGAAGACCTCGCGGAGCGCGGCGGCGCCGCGGACGTGACGGTGCGGGGGATCTTGATTGATCTCCGAGAAGGCTCCGGCCTCGTCTACCGGTGCCCGGAATGCCGCCGGGTCCTGCGGAAAGGCGCGTGCCGGCTCCACGGCGAGGTCAAAGGCGAGCCGGACCTGCGGGTCAAAGCCGTCCTGGACGACGGCTCCGGTGCGCTGACCGCGGTCTTCGACCGCGAGCTCACGGAGGCCCTCCTAGACAAGACCCTCGACGCATGCATCGAGGCCGCGAGGGACGCGATGTCCACGGACGTCGTGCGAGACGAGCTCGCGGACGTCCTCGTCGCGCAGCCGATCGAAGTCCGCGGGGACGTGACGTCGGACGACTACGGGCTCATGATGATCGTCGCGTCCGCGAAGATGCTGAAGGTCGACGTCCAGACGGAGGCCCGGGAGATGCTCGAAGGGCTGGAGGGGTCCGCGTGATGCGCGAGGTCGCCTGGCGGCTCTTCGCGTCGGAATACAACGACGCGAGCCTCGAACTGGATGGCGGCGGCGAGCGCGCGCCCTCATACGTTGTCACACCGCTCGGCGCGAAGGTGAACCGCGTCTTCGTCGTCGGTGTCATCACGGACGTGGAGAACGTCGGAAGCGACGCGCAGCCGATGTGGCGCGCCCGGATCTCGGACCCGACCGGCACGTTCCACGTCTACGCGGGCCAGTACCAACCTGAGGCCGCGGCGACCCTCTCGAAGCTCAAGCCGCCCGTGTTCGGCGCGATCGTCGGCAAGAGCCGCGTCTACTCTCCCGAGTCCGGCGCGGTCTACACCTCGATCCGGCCGGAGCGCGTCAAGGCGGTCGACGAGACGGTTCGGGACTACTGGATCCTCGAAGCGTGTCGTTCCCTCCAGAAACGGCTCGACGCGATGGCCGAGGCCCAGAAGATGGACCCCTTGACCGTCGAGGCGCTCGTGAAAATCGGCGTGAAGGCGGCAATCGCGGACGGAATCGTGCAGGCGGTGAACCACTACGGGAAGGTGGACCTTTCCCGATACACCGCGATACTCGCGGAAGGCTTGCGGTACCTCCTGCCCGAATACCGGGAGCCGGTGGGCCTCGGCGAGCCCGCGCCGGAACCGGCGCCCGCCGCCCACGAGGAACCCGCGAGCGAGCCGGACGAGTCAGAGGCGACCGTCCTTGAGATCATCGCGACGCTCGACAAGGACGGTAAAGGGGCGCCGTGGGAAGGCATCCTCGAGGCCGCGACGTCAAAACGCGTCCCGAAGGACGCCCTCGAGGAATCGATCAACTCGCTTCTGGACAAAGGCCTGATTTACGAACCGATCCTCGGCCGGATGAAGAAAATCTGAGCCGGCTCAGACGATGTGGTCGCTCACGTCGGCGGCAGGTACGACCGGCAGGACCAGCACTTGCGGGCCGAGACGCCGACCTTCGCCCCACACTTCTGGCACCGCCGCATCTTCGGCGCGTGCGCATTCATCCGGTCGATCCGCCGGAGGCCCAGCTTCCCCGTCGCGAAGCCGCCGAGACCGCACATCGCGCTGAAGCCGAGCGTAATCACGAACGTCCATGCAGGCCAGAGGGGCCACCCCTGCGGGACGAACAAGGACTGGAACGCATAGATGCCAATGAACCCACCGAGGGTCCCGCCCAGGAAGCCGAGAGAGCCGAGGAAGGTCGTCCGGCCGGCGAAGAATCCTGCGCCGAAGAGGGCGAACGGTAGGTAGAAGTAAATCAACCCGCGATCGAACGGAGGGACGAAGAGAATGAACGGCACGCCGACGAGGAAGGCGAGCCCGAGGGCTCCGACGATCGTGAGAGCGAAACCTGCGAGAGGGTTGCGGACGGTCGGCATCGTCCCTCCGGACCTCTCCAAACCGCGCGTGGGCCATTTCAACGTACCGATGCGGGTATCGGAGGCTGATAACCAGGCTTTGATGGCGCAATTCCTCCAATCGGGTTGACAAACTCTTCCGCGTGCAATCGAGCTAGGCTGGCTTGCGGACCCCCCCTGGCTGCGCTCCCCGAACTCACCTAATACCCCCAGCACAATGCGGCGCCACGCGCGCACGCGCGAGCCAATAAAATTCTCACATATCGATATAAGTGGATGGCCGCGGGAGCGGAAACCGGCAGGCAGATTCGAGAACCTCTTTGCGTCGCGACCGTTTACAAAAGAGCTTTATCGAAACCACCGGGATAGCGCGGGCCGATCGGGATGGCTCTAACCCGCGACAGCATTTACTCGAGTGTCGACTCCCTCCCGGAACCGCTCGAGCCAACGCGCGTCCGGAAGGTGCCAACCGGGATCGCGGACCTCGACAGCATCGTTGACGGGGGTTTCCCGAGCGGCTCCACGATCCTGCTCCTGGGCGATGTGGGGGCGGGGATGCAGGAATACGTGTACACGGCCTCCGCGAAGACCTCCTTGGTGAACGAGCGCCCTCAAGCGCGCCACTATTACCTCGGCGATCATTGCGACCACTCCGAGCTTCCGAACCAGGTCTGTTATGTGACCTTTTCCCGTTCGAAAGAAATTATCCTGCAGGAGCTCGCGACGTCGTTCAACGGGGACTACTACCGCGCGTTCCGCGATCACACGGTCCTCAGAGACTTCTCAAGCATGTACTTCCGCCACAGTGTTGTGCCCTCGTCCTGGACGCAAGAGGAAGACGTCTTTGATCTCCCGTCCGGGAACATCTTGGAGCAACTCGTCACCTTCTTGGACGAGAACGCGCGCGACTCAATGGTCGTGATCGACTCCATCACGGACCTCGCGGTCTCGGAGGTCGTCGAGATGCGGGACCTCGTGACGGCGATCAAAGGGTTACAGCGAGCGGCGAAGCGGTGGAACGGCCTCGTTTACCTCATGCTGACGCGGGGAATCTTGGAGCGGCGATACGAGCAACTCCTGATGGACAGCACGGACGGTTGCCTCGTGTTCGAGTGGCGGAGCTCCCCCCGGTCGAGCACCCGCCAGCGGTACATGTACCTCGAGAAGTTCACGGGGGTCCTGCCGCACTTGCCCCGGGACAAGATCGCGCGGTTCCCGACGATGGTCTCCTCGAACCATGGGCTCGTCGTCGTGTTCATGGAACGGATCTCGTGAGGTGGGATGATGATCGAGACGGAAGCGACTTCGACACGAACGGACGCCGGGGACGACCCGGCCGCGGAAGGGTTCGTCCTCACGGGGATCGATGGCCTCGACGAGATGCTCGGGCGTGGGGTGCCCGCTGGACACATCATCACGGTCCTCGGGTCGTTCGGGACCGGAAAGACCACGTTCGCACTCCAGTTCCTCATGCAAGGGCTGATCAACGGGGAGAAGGGCATCTTCATCTCGCTCGAAGAAGACACGGACTCCGTCGTCGCCAACGCGGCCTCGTTCGGGTGGGATCTCTCGAAGTTCGTCAAGGAGAAGAAGCTCCACATTGTGAAGTTGGAGCCCGCGGACGCCAAGACGACCGTCACGCGAATCCGGTCCGAGCTTCCGGATTTCATCAAACGGATTGGCGCCTCCCGCGTCGCGATCGATTCGATCAGCCTCCTCAACATGCTGTTCGCGGATGACAAGGAACGCCGGGAGAAGTTGTTCGCCCTGTGCAAGCAGCTCAAATCGACGGGCGCGACGTGCGTCTTCACGGCCGAGGTGAAAGACGAAAATCCTCGGTCGTCGAGGGATGGCCTCGTGGAGTACGTCTCGGATGGGGTCATCGGCCTTCGCTTCAATGAGCGAGAGAACGGGGAGGTCCAGCTCGTCCTCCAAATCATCAAGATGCGACGACTCAAACACCCGCGGTCCGTGAAGCCGTACAGCATCACGGACCAAGGTCTCGAGGTCCACGGGGACATGGAAGTCTTCTGAGTCTACGAGGCCTGGACGGACCCGAAGGAATTCAGAACGGAACGATTAAGCCTCGCGAGGCTCACGCCCGTCCTTGTGAGGGTCGGCATCCTCTTGTACGACGGCGTCGAGGAACTCGACGCGGTCGGGGTCTATGAAGTCCTCGCGAAGGCAAAGCAACTCCACCCGAAGCTCGACCTGACGGTCCGCTTCCGCGCCATGAAAGAGGAAATCGCGGGCGCCCTCGGCATGAAATTCCTCGCGCATGAAGTGCTTCGGGACCTCTCCGACCTCGATCTGGTCATCGTCCCTGGAGGCGCCGGACGGGCGGAGGTTGTGAAGGACCGGGAGTTCCTCTCGGAGCTCCTGAACTTTGGCACAGAAAAGCCGATCGCAAGCGTCTGCACCGGGGCCCTGATCCTCGCGGCCGCGGGACTCCTCGCGGGGAGAAAGGCGACCACGCACCGAAGCTTCATGGACGAGCTCCGCACCGTCGCGGACGTGGTCGAGGACCGGGTCGTGGAAGATGGCCTCGTCACGACCGCGGGGGGCGTCACCGCGTCGATCGATCTGGGGTTGCACCTCCTCGAGAAGCACTTCGGCCCCGAACTCGCTCGGGAGGTCGAGGACCGAATCGAGTACGACCGCCACCCAAATCCCTAAGTGGTCCTGCCCGTCTCCCGACGACGGCCGGTTCATGCGGTTCCTCCGGAAGGGCAAGGTCAAGGAGGTTTACGAGGTCTCCAAGACCGAACTCGAGTTCGCCTTCACGGACCAGATCAGCGTGTTCGACAAGGTGATTCCCACCCTCGTCCCGCACAAAGGCGAAACCCTCTGCCGGACCTCTGCGCACTGGTTCAAGCTCGTTGAAGGCCTCGGAGTCCGCACCCACTTCTTGCGCGTCCTCGACGGGAACCGCATGCGGGTGCGACGGGTCCAGGTCATCCCGGACTACGACAAGATCACCCCGAAAACGAGGAACTTCCTGATCCCCCTCGAGGTCATCGCGCGCTATTACGTCGCCGGATCGCTTCATGACCGATTCAAGGCGGGCAAGATTCGACCTGCGGACGCGGGGTTCCCCACGGGCCATGCTCCGCGGTACGGCGAGCAGCTCCCGCGGCCGTTCGTGGAGGTGACGACGAAGCTCGAGAAAGTGGATCGCGAGCTCACGACCGCGGAGGCGCTCGCGATCTCGAAGCTCAGCCCGGCGGAGTACGACGACCTCGTCAAAGCCGTCCTCATGATCGACGATCCTCTGAATACGGACGTGAAGAAGCGGGGACTCATTCACGTCGATGGCAAGAAGGAGTTCGCGATGGACCAAGAACGGCGCCTCATGCTCGTCGACACGTTTGGCACCGCGGACGAAGACCGTTTCTGGGACCTCGAGGGCTATCAAAAAGGGCAACAGATTGAGCTCAGCAAAGAATTCGTCCGGCAATACTATCGCAAGATCGGATACCACCAGGCGCTCATAGGGGCCCGGGAGGCGGGAGGGCCGGAACCGGATATCCCGCCGCTGCCCGATGAGGTCACGAAACAGGTGAGCGACCTCTATGTCGCCTTGTTCGAGCGTCTCACGGGGGAGAAGTTCCGCTGAATTGCAAGGGCGCGAAACTTGCCCCAAAGTCTTTTAGAGAAAAGGGATGATACACACGCGGTCGGGGGCCTCCGCGATGGAATTGACGGTCTACGTTAACGGCAAGTTCCTTCCTCAATCGGAGGCCAAGGTCAGTGTCTTCGACCATGGACTCCTGTACGGGGATGGGGTCTTCGAAGGGATCCGCGCGTACAATGGCCGGGTCTTCAAGCTCGAGCGGCACATGGACCGCCTGTTCCAGAGCGCGAAAGCAATCGACCTGAAGATCCCTCATACAAAGGATGAAATTGCGAGGATCAGTCTCGAGACGTGTCGACGCAACGACATCAAGGAAGGGTACATTCGACCCATCATCACCCGCGGACCGGGGGATCTTGGGCTCGACCCGAGGAAAT
Organism: Thermoplasmata archaeon; assembly: GCA_036393695.1. GTDB lineage: Archaea > Thermoplasmatota > Thermoplasmata > RBG-16-68-12 > RBG-16-68-12 > RBG-16-68-12. The sequence continues at coordinate 3,842 of DASWGO010000072.1, read as the reverse complement.
GCAAGTCCGGGCCAAGTATCGTCGTCATCGCCCAGCCGAGCATTAACCTCCTTGGCAAGGTGTACGAACGCGGTCTCAGGGTCGTCACGTCGTCGTATCGGCGCGTGCCGCCCCAGAGTCTGAGCCCGTCGATCAAGTCCCTGAACTACCTCAACAACATCATGGCCAAGGTCGAAGCAAACCAGTACGGAGCGGACGAAGCCCTGATGCTCGACATCCATGGATACGTGTCGGAGGCGAGCGCGGAGAACGTCTTCATCGTCCGCAACCACACGATCGTGACCCCGTTCACATCGACGAACCTCCCTGGGGTGACGCGCGAGACCGTCCTCGAGCTCGCTCCCGGCCTCAACCTGACCGCGCAGGAGCAGTTCTTCACCCTGTACGATGTCTGGGCCGCGGACGAGGCGTTCATCACCGGCTCCGCGGCGGAAATCGCGCCGGTCGTAGAGGTCGACGGCCGGACGATCGGAGACGGCAAGCCCGGGCCCACGACGAAGAAGATCATGAAGGCCTTCCGAGACCTCGTGACGAGCACCGGCACGCCGATTTAGGGCCTCTCGAATCCGTCAACCATCAGGCTCGATCCGTCACACGGACATCGGCGGACGTGAAAGCTAAAGGAGGCTGCCGTCATGGCCCTGCCTGCCGCCATGAAATTCTTGGAGTACAAGGCGAAGGAGATCTTCTCGCGCTACGGTATCCCGGTTCCTCGCGGCATCGTTGCCTCGACTCCGGAGAACGTCACGGATCCGCCGCTCCCGTGCATGGTCAAGGCCCAAGTCCTAGCTGGGGGTCGCGGCAAGGCGGGAGGGATCCGGCCTGCGAATGGCTTGGATGAGGCCCGCGGTGTCGCTCGACAGATTCTGGGGATGACAATCGGCGGATACACCGTCAAGCAGGTGTATCTCGAGGAACGTCTCGACATCGAGAAAGAGCTCTACCTCTCCTTTGCGATTGACCGCTCGGCCCGCGAGTCCGTCCTCATGGCGAGCACGATGGGGGGCATCGACGTCGAATCCCTTCCTCGCGACCGGATCTTCATGGAGCAGATCCCGGTGCTCGTCGGGCCGCAGCCTTACGTGTGGCGGGCGTTGCGCGCAAACCTCGGCTTACCCAAAGACATCGGTGACCAAGCCATCGACATCGCGCGCAAAGCGTACGACCTGTTCCGCAAGGAAGACGCGGAGCTCGTCGAGATCAATCCGCTCGTCCTCACGAAAGACGGTCGAGTGATCGCCGGAGATGCGAAGCTCGTGATTGACGACAACGCGGAGTACCGCCATCCCGAGTACGCGGGTCTAGACCAAGACCGTACGCCGCTCGAGCAGGAGGCCCACGAGAAGGGCATCGCGTTCATCCAGCTCGATGGAGACATCGGGGTCATCGCGAACGGCGCGGGCTTGACGATGGCCACGCTCGATGTGTTGAATCTGAAGGGAGGCAGAGGCGGCACGTTCCTCGACCTCGGGGGCACGGACGACCCTGGGAAGGTCACGGAAGCGTTCGAGCTCCTCCTGAAGGCCAAGCCGGCGGCGATCCTGCTCAACATCTTCGGCGGCATCACGAAAGCCGACACCGTCGCCGTCGGCGTCAAGCAGGCCCTCGAGGTCATGCACGCGAACGTACCCGTCGTCGCGCGCATCAAAGGCGTGAACGAGGACAAGGCGAAACAGATCCTGCGCGACATCGGCTCATATCCCGCGGAGACGATCGAACAAGCGGCGGACCTCGCGGTGAAGGTCCGTCACGGGGGCGCGTGAAACGGCAGTCCTCCTGACGCGGGAGAGCCGCGTCGTCGTGCAAGGGATCACGGGCCACCAAGGTCAATTTCACACGCGGGCAATGCTCGACTTCGGCACGAAGGTCGTGGCGGGGGTCACACCCGGCAAGGATGGCCAAAAGGTCGAAGGGGTGCCCGTCTTCGACGCCGTCGAGGAAGCGGTCCGCCGCGAGAAAGCGAATGCGTCCATCGTGTTCGTCCCCGCCGCGTTCGCGAAGGACGCGGTCATCGAGGCGGTCGAAGCCGGAATCAGACTCATCGCCGTCATCACGGAACGCATCCCTTTCCACGACGCGCTCGAGTTCCAGCCGTACGCACGTTCCAAGGCCGTCACCGTAATCGGACCGAACTGCCCCGGGCTGGCCAGCCCGGGTCAAGCCAAGATGGGAATCATGCCGAATCACATCTTCAAGCCCGGGGACGTCGGGGTAATCTCTCGCAGCGGCACGCTGACCTACGAGATCGTCAACGCGATCTCGGAAGCGGGGTTCGGACAATCGACCTGCATCGGGATCGGCGGAGACCCGATCATCGGGACGAACATGGTCGAGGCCCTCGCGATGTTCCAGAAAGACCGGTCCACGAAGAAAATTGTTGTCGTGGGGGAAATTGGCGGGACTGCAGAGGAAGACGCGGCCGCATTCATCGCGGAGAACGTGACGAAACCGGTTGTCGCGTACGTGGCGGGCCGCACCGCTCCACCGGGTAAACGCATGGGCCACGCAGGGGCCATCATCCAGGGAGGCAGAGGTACGGCCGAGTCGAAGGTGAGGGCCTTCAACGACGCGGGCGTTCGCGTGGCGCAGTATCCGGTCGAGGTGGCCTCGCTTCTTGCGGCAACATGATCTGAGGGCAAACGTTCATCTGGGCGCCTCGGATGGGCCCTCCGGGGAGCCCAGAAGGGCTGAGAGTCTCCCGCGTGAGGGAGAGACCCTTGGAACCTGATCCGGGTCATGCCGGCGTAGGGAACACGAGGATGTTTTCAGCCCCGGGATCCTGAGGAGATCTCGGACACGGAGACGGAACGCCAGCCTGACAGCAGCCCGGTCGAGTACGGCGGAACGACACTAAAAGTCGAACCCTTCGGCATCGAGCACATCACCGATCGAGAGCGGCACGGTCGGCCGTCGCGGTTGTTCCCCTTTTGGTTCGGGGCAAATGCGACCCTGTACAGTTTCCTCGTAGGGTTCCTCGGGATAGCGTTCCTCCGCCTCCCGGTGGACCTCGCGCTGGAAGGCGTGGTCCTCGGGACCGTCCTCGGGTCGATTCCCTTCGCGCTCCTGAGCCTCGTAGGTCCGGCGACAGGCTATCCGCAGATTGCCCAATCGCGGAGCTCCTTTGGACGCCGGGGTGCGTACCTCCCCGCGGCCCTGAACTGGTTCTCGACGACGGGCTGGAGTGCTGTCACCTTCATCTTGGGCGGTCTTGCATTCAGCCTGTTCCTGCCGATCCCCTTCGCCCTAGGCGTCGCGATTTTCGCGGTCATCCAAGTCGTCGTGGCTTTCTACGGCCACAATTTCCTCCATCGGTTCGAGCAGGTCATGGCCCTGATCCTCGTCGGCGTCTTCGCCGTGATGAGCGTCGTCGCGGTCCGGGGAGCGACGGCCGCGGCCTATGCGCCCTCCGGCGGCGGAATCGCTGGATTCGCGTTCATGACGATCCTTGCAGCCTCGATTCCACTGAGCTGGGCGCCCTACGCGGCGGACTTCTCCCGGTATCTCGCTCGGGACACGGCGCGTCGACGCGTCTTCGTTCCCGCCTTCCTCGGGATGGCGGTGGCGTGCATTTGGGTTGAGGCGATCGGGGTCCTGTTGACGACCTCCCTCGGTTCCTGGCGTGATCCCGTCCTCGTGTTCGCACATGCCTTTGGTAGCGGGCTCGTGGTCCCCCTGCTTTTCCTGCTCGTCGTGAACCTCTTGGCCGCCAATGCCCCGAACCTGTATTCAAGCGGGCTCTCCCTTCTTGCCCTCGACGTCCCGGTGAGGCGGGGGGCCTCCGTCCTCGTCGGAGGAGCAATCGCCACCGTGCTCGCGGTGTGGGGCGGCACAGATCGAATCTC
>DASWGO010000071.1:0-2076 GCA_036393695.1 Thermoplasmata archaeon | reverse complement strand
CTGACCCCGCGGCCATCACTCGCCGAATTCCGTGCCGCGCCATTTCTCGTCAATGCCCTTGAGCAAGATATACGTTATCGCGCCCAGGATCGCGAGGACGAGGCCGATGCCAATGGCCGAGAGCCGGAGGTCTCGGTCGATCGTGAACGACAAGATGGTGAGTCCGAAATCCGGCAGCATGGACATCACACTGAAGCGCGCGAGGACGCCGGGGTCGAAGAGAAACGAGTTCGTCCGGAGGCCGGTCAGGTAGGCCGTCATGACGACGATGTACAACGACGTGACGAGGACGATCGGGATGGCGAGCCAGAGCAATCGGGTGTCGGCGTTCAGCCACGCGATCATCACGACGAATCCGACGCCGATCCACGTCGTCATGAGGAGGAACGCGATTAATTTCGTCCGGATCACCTGAGGGACTGAGACGGGCACCGTCGCGAGGTAGTCGGTCGCGTCGACGTTGTTCATCCAGTTGTACAGGATCACGCCGAAGAATCCGACCATGCCGGCGTAGAAGACCGTGTTGAAGCCGACCGGCACCTGGAGTCCGTACCGGACGAACCACGCGGTGAAGGACAGGAGCAAGAGCGGCGTCACGAAGGAGAAGAACATTTTCGCATACGTCCCGCTTCGTTGGAGGTCCACAAATTCCTTGCCGAGGAGGGCGCTGTACCCTCCGAGCCGACCGAGTCGCGCGATGATTCCGGGCAGCTCGTTCCGTGCGCTGACCGTCGGAGGCTCGTACCGTTCGGGGACGAGGATTGCGGCCCCCCCAATCAGGGCCAACACGATGCCCACTCCGAACAGGGCGAGGGACGTGGCCGCAGCGAGGTTCGTTCCCAGGGGCGGGAGAAGCTCGTGGGCCGCAAGGCTCGGGAGGATCCAGGAGAAGGGGATGGCGCGCGCGGCTCCCGCGGTCGCGAAGATCGCGGAAACAACCGCCACGGCGACGATAAATCCCGCGCGGGTTCGCATGTAGACGGTCGAGACGAAGAAACTCAGCGACATCCCCAAGACGAACGACAAGAGCGCGGTGCCGTAGAGGACCCCGATGCTCGTCAAGCGAAAGTGCGTCACCGGCACGGAGAGGACGAGGCCGATGGTCGCGGGCACGAGGAGCAAGACCATGTAGAAAATCGCGTCTCGCACGAACATGCCCAGGAACGTCCGCCGGAACCGCATCGGGAGGATTCCGGGCATGGCGACGAGATAGTTGCGCGTCCCGGTCGTCCGCTCCAGGTACTGCCGACCGAGGAATCCGAACGCGCCGACGCTGAGGCCGTAGAGGAAGACGCTCACATGCAGGAGCAGAATCGCATCGGAGAGCGGGGTGTATGCGAACAACCGCCCGCTCGTGACGGCGATCGAGAGACTGAACATCGTGATGATGAATGGGAAGGACACGAACATCGTTTGGCCGGAGTAGCTCGCGTGGACCCGGAATTCCTCTTTCAGCATGAGGCGCAGGAGCCAGCTCATCGTCACGCACCGACCAGCCGAAGGAACGCCGACTCCAGATCCGTGTCCCCGCCCCGAATCTGGTCCACGGTCCCCGTCGCGATGATCGAGCCGCTCTGAATGACCGCGACGCGATCGCAGAGCTTCCCGGCGATCTCGAGCAGGTGGGAGGCCATGAACGCGGTTCCCCCTCGGTCGACGTATTGGGCCAGGAAGTCCCTGAGCTTCCGTTGATAGATGGGATCGAGGTTGATGAACGGTTCGTCGAGGAAGACGAGGGCCGGCTCGTGGATGAACGCGGCGGCGAGCATGAGCTTCTGCCGCGTCCCTTTCGAGAGGTCCTTGCAGAGTGTCGTCCCGGCTTCATCGAGATCGAAAAACTCGAACCAGTACGCGATTCGCTCCTCGAGTCGGTCCAGTTTCCGAACGCGCCCAACGAAGTACAGGTACTCGTGTGCGGTCAAGTACGACGGAGGTGACTCCACCTCGGGCACGATGCCGACGAGAGACTTGACCTGGAGTGGTTCTCGGACGACATCGACGTTCAACACGTGGGCTTCGCCCGACGTCGGACGCAGCTGACCGGTGAGGATTCGGAGCATCGTCGTCTTGCCCGCC
>DASWGO010000070.1:0-3159 GCA_036393695.1 Thermoplasmata archaeon | reverse complement strand
GACGCTCGTAAAAAGCTGGTCTTCCGGTGGCCAGATGCCGCCCGAGGTCGCCCAGGAAATCCACACCGTGATCATGTCGAACTGCATCCCGGAGGCGGTCATCCTCGCCCGAGATCTCCGACTCCCGCCGCCGGTTCCGATTCCCCAGGTGAACGTCCCGCAGCAACCGGCTAAGCCTGGGAAAGGGCGATCTCCGGAAATCGCCTGATTACTTGATGTGGTCCAGCGAGAACGACCCGATCGACAAGCTCGATTTCGTGTAGGTGTAGCGGATCCAGCCGCGGCTTTGGACGTCGCAGATGCCCTTGATGCACAGGAACGACTTCAGCTGCTCGACCTTGAACTCGATGCTCCCGTCCATCAGCGAGCCAAGCATCTGGATCTCCTGCTCCTCGTGCATCCCTTTCTCGATCACGTAGAAAGCCACGGCCTTGTCCCGCTTCCGCCGCCCGACAAAGGGCTGGAGGAACTTGAATGTCGTCGTCGGGTCCAGATACGCGATGAGCGTCGACACGCTGCGGAAGGCAAGCCGGTACGTCGGGTACTTCTTCTTCCACTCCGCGGCCCGCGCGTCGACCGCCTTCAGGATTGACTGATAGTCCGTCGGCTCGTCGATGTACGTCGTGTTCGGATCCGATGCCTCCGCACCCATCGACTTCGAATACGTGTCAATGTATTGGACCAGCCCGAGCTTCTCGTACTCCTCGTATCCGGGAAGGGCGAAGGCCATCTCCTCCCGGACTTCGGTCGGACCTTTGTCGGTCAGGATCCACAGGACCGGCACCCCTTTCTTGAGGCCCTCGGCCATGAACAGGCTCACGAGCACCTCCTTGCCGACGTAGGCGGGGCCGTACACGGAGGCGTTCGTCCCGAACGGTATGCCGCCGAACAGCAGGTCGTCGAGCCGCGGGATGCCCATCTTGACCTTCTGCTGCTTCACCTCGACCTGGAGGTCTTTGTCCCGGGCCTCGATGTCCTCCGAAATGAGGCCTTGCTCCCGCAACCGGAGCTCTTCCATCTTCTGCTGGAGGTACCGCTCCTTCGTGCGGACCTCCTCTTCCTTTGCCGTGATCGTACTCTTCAGTTCCTCGAGGCGCGACTTGAGATCCAGTTCCTCGACCGAGCCGCCTTGGGCTTTCGCTTCCTCCATCTTGCGGTGCTCCGCCTGGAGGACTTTCTCGCGATACATGAGGTCTTCCTCGCGCCGTAGCAATTCTTCCTCCTTGTAGGTGAGCGGTTCCTTCACTTTCTTGATCTCGTCCTCCTTGACCTGCAAGTCCGCCTGCAGACGTTGCAGCTCTTGTTCCCGCATCAGGACCATCTTCTCCTTGTGCAGGACCTCTTGCTCTTTCCTCGAAAACGCGGCCTGCACTTCTGACTTCGGCTTGCCTTCGAAGGCCTTCGCCTCCGCCCGGACTTTGTCCTCGATCTTGTATTTGCCGACTTCCTGCTCGAGCCCGATGATCCGTTTCTTGAACTCCTCTTCCTTCGCCAGATAGTCTTCCGCCATCTCGCGGAGCTCCTCTTCGAACCGGCGTTTCAGCTCTTCACTGGGAGCTCCGCCCTCGCCGGCCGGCATGGATGCGAGGCGCTCCTCTTTCGCCTGCAACGTCGCCTCGCGCTCCACGAGGTCCAGCTCCCGCTTCTTCACCTCGCGCTGGTCCGGCTTCATCTTCCCGAGGCCGGACTCGAGTTGTTTGCGCAGCTGCTCGTTCACGGACCGTTGCTCGCCGACGTCGGCCTCGAGGGCCTGACGGGCCTTCGTCTCCTGATCGAGGCGCTTCTTGAGCTCCGGCGACGCGCCCGCTTTGAGCTGCTGCGTCTTGACGTACTTGATAACCGCAATCGAGCCTTTCTTGATGTGCTCGATCTCCTGCTCCAACTCCCGTCGCTTCGCGATCTCCGTCTGCAGCTGTTTCGACAGGTTCGCGGTCTCCTCGATGTACTTGACCGGATCGAACTTGCCTTGCCGGAAGTTCGCAAGTTCGCGGTTCAACGTGGCGCGCATCGCTTCGAGTTCGGCGTGCAGACCGTCGACCTCGAGGGCTTTCGTCCTCAGCTCGCGCACCTTGTCATCGGAGACGCGCTCGGCCGGAGTCCGGGACGCCTTTGCGCCGCCCGAGGTGGTCGGGACGCCGATCCAGTCCTGGAACGCCGTATCCTCGCCGGCGAGCCACTTGCGGAGCGCGTCGTCCTTCGAATCGCCGCCTGCGACGGAGGCGCCGATCCACGCATTCAAGCCGCCGTCCGAATCGCCCTTGAGCCAAGTGGCGGAACCTTTGTCGTCCGCCTTCGGCGGATCGGATTGCTTCGTGCCGCAGACCACGCACTCGCCGTGCGGATTGACTTCGCCTCCGCACACGCGGCAGACCTGCGAGACGGTGCCCTCCGCGGGCCTCACCGCCATCGGGCCTGTGCCTCCCTGAGCATCGCTAGCACGACCGACCCGGAAGAACCGGTTGGGACTCGCTACGAGACAAGAGGGTATTTAATCGTAGCCACCTCAATATCATCGAACAATCTAGCCGGGCTCCGAGGCCGCAACGGCCTCCGGGAGTGTGCGGGCCGGAATAGGATTTACGAAGGCGTCGGACGGCACGACACTTCAGCCTCGCCAAGGAGCGTCCGGTTCTGGCCCCGGTTCAGGAGCGACACCCATATGCCGAGTCGAGATGATGCGGGACCGGCATGCGCAAAGCGCTCTCCGTCAGCGATTTACGCGAGCAAGTCAAGGCATTCAAAATCCTCGTCGTCGCTAACGCTGCCCTATTCGGCCTTACCGCCGTTTGGTTGCTTTGGACTTGGTCGTCCAGGCCGGACTTGGCCAAGAGGGACATAGTGATCATCAATGCGCTCTGCGGTGTTGGCCTTGCGACGAACGTGCTGTTGTTTCGCCGTTTCAAGCGGCAACTCGACTCCTTGGCCGGCGTTGAATAATCAGCATCGAAGGTGTCGGCCCAGTGAAGGCGGACGTGTGCCAGGCCGGTTCGGCCCCGGAATAGTATTTATACGGTCGGACGAATCTGATGGTCTCGACGGAGTCCGGAGGAAGGGCGGGCCTTGGGGACGGAGAGCGAGAAGCGGATTATCATGCGAATCGACCCGAACGACGAGTCGATCACCCTCAAGGACATCATGCAGCGAATCCAGGAAATCCAA
>DASWGO010000069.1:0-7047 GCA_036393695.1 Thermoplasmata archaeon | reverse complement strand
CGTCCTCAAGGTGATGCAAGAGAGCGAGTACATCCGGTCGTTCGAGCTGATCGAGGACGGCCGCGGGAATCTGTACCGCGTGGCCCTGGTCGGCAGCATCAACAATTGTGGTGTGATCAAACCGCGGTTCGCCGTCAAGCGGACGGAACTCGAAAAGTGGGAGGCCCGCTACCTCCCGGCCCAGGACTTCGGCGTCCTGATCCTGACGACCACGGAAGGCGTGATCTCGCAGACGAAGGCGAAGCAGATTGGCGTGGGCGGCAAGCTCATCGCGTACGTGTACTGAGGGGTCAAGATGCCGGTCGCGGGGTTATTGGAAGAGGCCGTCGAGATCCCGGACGGAGTCCAGCTCCGGGTCGACGGCGACTTTGTCGTCGTGACCGGGGGCGGTCACACCCTTCGGCGACGCCTTTTCCATCCGCGGTTGCGCATCGATGTGAAAGGCCAACAGGCCACCGTTCGCTGCGAGTTCCCGCGACGCAAGGAGGCGGCTCTCGTCGGCACCTTCGCGGCCCACCTGCGGAACATGGTCGTCGGGGTCCGAGAGGGCTTCACGTACGAGATGAAGATCGTCTACAGCCACTTCCCGTTGAAGGCCACCGTGAAGGGCTCGGAGTTCATCATCGAAAATTTCCTCGGAGAGAAGTTCCCCCGGAAGACGAGGATCCTCGGGGAAACGAAAGTCGAGGTGAATGGCGACCAAGTGCTCCTCACGGGCCCGGACGTCGAAGCGGTCGGTCAAACGGCCGCAAACATCGAGCAGGCCACCCGCATTCGAGGATTCGATCCGCGCATCTTCCAGGACGGAATCTACATCACGAAGAAGGCGGGGGAGGCCTGAGATGGCCGAAGAGAAAGAGCCGAAAGCCGAAGTGAAAGCGGCGAAGAAAGCCAAGAAGACCGCCGTGCCGGAGGCGCCAGAGCCCGAGCAGGCACTCCCGACGGCCGCCGAGATCCGCACCGCGAAGAAGGCCGACCTCCTCGCCTGGAGCGAACGCTACGGCCTGAGCCAAGAGGGAAAGGTCGACGATCTCCGTCAACGTCTGCGCACATTCGTCGAGAAAAAGGCCGCGAAGGAGGCCGCGCCGAAGGAAGAGGAACCCGCGCCCCCAAAAGCGGAGAAGAAAGGCAAAGAGAAGCCGAAGGAGAAGCCGAAGCCTCCGAAAGAGAAGAAGGGAAAGAAGGAGGAGGCCGAAGAAGTCCACGAGCCTCGGGCGAAGCCGAAACTGGAGCCTCACCTGAAAAAGCTCCTCGCCCTGCGATCCGCGAAGAACGCGGCGCGCCCCAAGTTCCGCCGCCAGGAGTGGTTCCGCTACCGGAAGTTCGGAGACGAGTGGCGGAAGCCCCAAGGCGGCCAGTCGAAGCTCCGTCGCCACTTCGGCTATCGGTGGAACCTCCCGTCGATCGGGTATCGGGGCCCGCGCGCGGTTCGCGGCCTTCACCCGAGCGGTTTCCAGGAGGTCCTCGTGCACAACGAACGGCAACTCGATGGCCTGGACGCGACGAAGCAGGCGGTCCGGATCGCCCACGCGGTCGGCAGCCGCAAGCGCGAGATGATCGAGAAGGCGTGTGACGAGAAGGGCCTCCGAGTCCTGAACCGGATGGTGACGGAGTGAGGTTCGATTATCAGAGACGCCTGGCGGCGTCGCTGCTGAGCATCGGCGTCAACCGGGTCTGGATCACGACCGACCCGAAGGTCCAGGACGACATCCTCGACGCGATCACCCGGGACGGGATTCGCAACCTCATCCGGAAGAACATCATCCAGAAGAGACCCGTGCGAGGCGTCTCCCGCGGGCGGGCGCGTCACCGAGCCGCGCAGCGGGCGAAAGGTCGGCGCCGTGGCCACGGCAGCCGCAAGGGCGCCCTGAACGCCCGGACGCCGACGAAGACCCGGTGGATCGGCGTCATCCGCGGCATGCGCCGTCACCTCCGAGAGCTTCGCGACCAAGGCCGCATCGATACGAAAACATACCGGCGTTTCTACCGTCAGGCCAAGGGCGGCATGTTCAAATCGAAGTCACACTTGGACCAGCAGTTGCGCGCGGCCGGCGCGATCAAGGAGGCAGCGAAGTGAAGCAAGGACCCCATTACCGCGTTCCGTTCCGGCGTCGCCGCGAAGGCCGCACGGACTATCGCACGAGGTCGAAACTGCTCCGGAGCGGGAAACCCCGGGTCGTGGTCCGCAAGACGCTCAACCAGACGATCGTGCAGTTCATCGTGGCGGACCCGACGGGAGACCGGGTCGTCGCGACCGCCCACTCCCTCGAGTTGAAGAAACGAGGCTGGGCCGCGGGCACCGGAAACCTCCCGGCGGCATACTTGACTGGATATCTGGCCGGCAAGCGGGCGTCGGCGAAGGGCGTCTCGGAAGCGATCCTCGATTTGGGGCTGCAACGGCCCTCGAAAGGCGGACGCCTCTTCGCGGCCCTCCAGGGTCTCCTCGATTCCGGCGTCTCGGTGCCTCACAGTCCAGACGTCCTGCCGACGAAAGAGCGAATCCGCGGTGCGCACATCGGGGAGTCGATCCCGACGCAGTTCGATGCGGTGAAGACGAAGCTGGAGGCCCCCTGATGCCGCAGCGACGGGGCGGCCGCGGCCGCAGGCGGGAGGCGCGCGCCGCGAGGCCGGAGCGGAACCTGAGCGAGTGGGCCCCGAAGACGAAGCTCGGCCGACTGGTCCTCGCCGGCGAGCTCACGACGCTCGGCGACGCGATTCGGACCGGGCTCCCGATCCGCGAGCCGGAAATCGTGGACGTCCTCCTCCCGGAGACCGAGGACGAGGTCCTCGACGTGAACATGGTGCAGCGGATGACCGATTCCGGTCGTCGCGTGAACTTCGTGATCACGTGCATCGTTGGCAATAAGGACGGCTTCGCCGGCCTCGGTCGTGCGCGCGGTCGCGAGGTCGGTCCGTCGATCCGGCGGGCGATCGACAACGCGAAGCTCAACATGATCGAGATCAAACGAGGTTGCGGCTCCTGGGAATGCGGCTGCGGCCGTGCCCATACTCTCCCGTTCAAGGTGATGGGACGCAGCGGCTCCGTCGAGGTCGTGCTGAAGCCCGCGCCGCAAGGGGTCGGCCTCGCCGTGGGCGACATCGCGAAGAGCGTCCTGCGCCTCGCCGGCATCACGGACGCGTGGGGCTTCACGAAGGGCCATACGAAGACGACCGTGAACTACGCGCTGGCGACGTTCGCGGCGCTGCGGCAGACCGGTCAGGTTAAGGTGCGTTCCGAGCAGACGGAGCGCCTCAAGATCAAGGCGGGCGCGGAGCAGGTCTTCACTCGGAAGGTCGAGGCTCCGCCGGTCGTCGCCGACGCAGTGCCCCCGGGCGAGCTCCCGGAGGAGATTGCGGTCGAGGGAGAGGCCCTCACGGAAGAGCCGGCGGCGGACCCGAAGGACGAGGAGGCTCCGGAGGAATGAGCTTCGCCGTCCTGCGGATCCGAGGGAAAGGCGATGTCCGAAGGGACGTGAAGGACACGCTCCGCATGCTGCACCTGACCCGCCAGAACCATTGCTCGATCGTCCCGGAGGACCCGACGTTCCGCGGGATGCTCCAGCTCGTGAAGGACCACGTCACGTGGGGCGAAGTCGACCCAGAAGTCCTCGCCAAACTCCTCCTGAAGCGAGGCCGCCAGGTCGGCGACAAGCCGATCGACGATTCCTTCGTGAAGGGCCACAGCAAATACAAATCGATCTGGGACCTGAGCCAGGCGATCGCGAAAGGCGAGGCCACCCTGGCCGACGTGCGCGAGCTCCGTCCGGTCGTGCGCCTCCCGCCACCCCGCAAAGGATATCGCGGGATCAAGCGCGGCTACCACGACGGCGGAGACCTTGGCTACCGCGGCGGAGCGATCAACGAACTCCTTCAACGGATGCTCGTCGAGGAGGCCAAAGATGGTCTCTAGGACGCGCAAGTTGCGAGGCAGCCGAACGCACGGTCGCGGCAAGAAGCACGGCCGCGGCGCGGGGGGTCGCGGAGGCACCGGGAATGCCGGCCTTCACAAGCACAAATTCAAGTGGATGATCAAGTACGACCCAGAACATTTTGGGCGGCACGGCTTCACGCGACACGCGCAACTCCGCGAGACGAGGTCGATCGACCTCGAGGACCTCGCACATCGGATCGGAGAGTTCGAGGCCGCGGGGCACGCGAAGAAGGACAATTCTCGAATCGACGTCGACTTGACGGCTGCGGGAATCGACAAGCTATTAGGGTCTGGTCGTGTAACGATCGCAATGCGGATCACCGTCGCGAAGGCCTCTCCGGCGGCCGTCGCGAAGGTCTCCGGCGCTGGCGGCGAGGTCGTCCTCCCAGGGGACGCCGGGAAGTAGGCCGATGCCCCTCGAAGAGAAGAAGAAAAGCCGTCTGTACCTCCTGAAGCCGATTACGGACCGGCTGCCGGCGGTCACTCGACCGGAAGGCCACGTGCACTTCCGGACGAAGATGTTCTGGGTCCTGGCGATCCTGGTCCTGTACTTCGCCATGACGAACATCTTCATCTATGGCCTGGACCGCGCCAACGTCATCGACTTCTTCTCGAGCCTCCGGGCCATCCTCGCGGGGGCCCAAGGCTCGCTGATGCACCTCGGGATCGGGCCGATCGTCACGGCTTCGATCATCATGCAGCTGTTCGCGGGCGCGAAGATCATCAACCTGGACCTCCAGGACGACGAGGACAAGAGCGTCTACCAGGGGACCCAGAAGTTCCTGGTCATCCTGATGATCTTCGTCGAGGCGATCCCGCAGGTCTTCGGCTTCCTCACCCCGGCCACCGGATTCGTGAGCGCGCTGAACGGCTCGTTCCTGTTCGGGCTCGTCTCCTCGGGTCACGGGACGTTCCTGGCCCAGATTCTGATCGTGATCCAACTCTTCGCCGGATCGTATCTCGTGTTCCTCATGGACGAGGTCGTCTCGAAATGGGGGATCGGGTCCGGGATTTCCCTCTTCATCGCGGGCGGGGTCGCCCAGCAGATCTTCACCGGGACGTTCAACTGGGAGCCCTCTCAGGCCGGTGGGGCGGTGCCCGCCGGCACGATTCCGAAGACCGTGTACTATCTCCAACACTATTCCGGAAGCCAACTCGCCAGCGGTGGAATCGAGCAGATCATGGTCCAGCCGCCGAATCCGCTGATCGCGCTGATTGGCACAGTCGCTATCTTCCTGATCGTCGCATATGTCGAGTCGACGCGCATCGAGCTCCCCCTCGCTCACGGCATGGCACGGGGCGCTCGGGGCCGCTATCCGATCCGCCTCATGTACGCGTCGAACATCCCCGTGATTCTGGTGGCGGCGGTCTTGGCGAACGTGAGCATGTTCTCCCTCCTGTTCTGGCAGCACCCGGAGTGGCCGCTCGTCGGCCACGCCTCTTGGATCGGAGCGTATCCGGATCCGACGGATATCCGGGTGACGGCGGGCCAGATCCAACGGACGACGCCGATCGGCGGCCTCGCATACTATTTCTCGAACGTGAATGGGGTCCAAGACTGGCTCTTGCCGCTCTTCAATCCGAGTCGGTACGACGTCTACCTCCGCGGCCTCCAGTACTGGCAGGTCTTCGTGCACATCCTCGTCTTCCTGGCGGTTTTCATCGGCGGCTCGGTCATGTTCGCCAAGTTCTGGATCATGACCACGAACATGGGGCCGGAGGACGTCGCTCGGCAGATCGAGTCCAGCGGGATGCAGATCCCCGGATTCCGGCGGGATCCCCGGATCCTGCGGCGAGTGCTCGATCGGTACATCCCGGTGGTCGCGGTGATTTCCGGCGCCTCGGTGGGCGCCCTGGCGGCGGGCGCCGATATGATTGGCACCGTCGGGAACGCCTCCGGCACCGGCGTCTTGCTCTCCGTCGGCATCATGATTCAGCTGTACGAGGCGATCGGGCGGGAGCAGATGATGGAGATGCATCCCGTCTTGCGGCAGTTCTTCGGCGCGACCGGATAACCATCGAGCGTCCGGTCGGGCATGGCGCCGGGTCGACTGAAGACTCGATTCTCGCTGGGATTGACCTCCGAGGTCGTCGATTGCCTGTGCGTCAATTGTATACATACCGTTTATTTCCGACATCAGCGGCTAATGCGCCTCGCTGAGGGAGGACCCCGGGCTGCCGGGCCGGAGAGGCTTGCCGATTCCAGCGGACGGAAGGGGCGCTCCAAAGCAACGGGTAACGAAGCCGAGTGGGGTGAAGCAGATGGAGGGTGACTGGGACGAGTACGAGGCCGACACGAGCGTCGATGAACTGTGGACCAAGCTGGAGAGCATTCGGAGGGCGGTGCCCGGCCGTCGCCCGATCGCGAGGAAGTCTCTCACACGCGGACTCAAGATCGCGATCGGGGTGGTCGTCATCGTGGTCGCGATGGGCGTCACGGCCGCGGTGGTGCTCTTCTCACATTCCTTTAGCTACACGGCGCCGAGCGCGAAGCTGTCGTCGCCATGCTCCTCGCTCACCGCGACCTCGAGCGGATCCACGATCGTGTTTGCTTGTTCGTCGAGTCCGGCGATGAGCGTCGTTTCGGGAGCGACCGGTTCCGTAACGTATTCGGCGTTCAGCCCGACTCCTCCCGTGAGCATCTTGGACGTTTACCTGATTGACACGGCCGTCACGCTGGGCGCGACATGCGGCACGACGAGTAGCGCCGGAAACGAGCCGGTCTCACTTGCGGAAGGAGGAGGGTCGGTGACGATTTCCCAGACGGCGGGCAATCTGAGGCCGAATCACAACTACAACTACTGCATGGATTTCGCGGTCCTTCCGCCAACGTTCACGACGGGCGTGACGTGGTCCCAGTAGGACTGCGGTGGGATCCGACCTTCGGCGCGTCACGTCGGTGCCACGCGCACCGTGAGCTGCTCGGACTCGCTGTCGTATCGCACCAGTTCGGCGTACCGGCCCCAGTAGACGAGGGCCTTGAAAACGTCCTCCGCCTGGTGGCTTCCGACGCGATCGGCGAGGGCCTGGAGAACCTGCTGCCGTCCGAGCGGGGTGCCCGCGTTTCGCGCCATGTCCATCACGAGGCGGAACGCCGGCAGGTCGTCGATGATCTC
>DASWGO010000068.1:0-6561 GCA_036393695.1 Thermoplasmata archaeon | reverse complement strand
TTCTCCACGACGTAGTCCTTGACGAATCCGTACCCGCCGTGGATTTGAACCGCGGCGTCGACGGCTCGATGGGCCGCCTCGGACGCAAAGAGTTTCGCGACGCTGGATTCGTAAGTGTGCCGCTGCCCAAGATCCTCCAGGTGCGCTGCGCGATAGGTCAGCAGGCGGGCTGCGTCGATCTCAGTCGCCATGTCCGCGAGTTTCCATTGGATCGCTTGGAAGTCCGCGATCTTCTGGCCGAACGCCTGTCGTTCCTTGGCGTACTTTGTGGACTCCTCGAGGGCCCGCTGGGCAATTCCGAGGGCTTGTGCCGCGATACCAATCCGGCCACCGTCGAGAGTTGCCATCGCGATTGTGAAGCCTTTGTGCAGTTCTCCCAACAGATTGTCCTTGGAGATCCGACAGCCATCGAAGCCGAGGGTGACCGTGTCGCTCGCGCGAATCCCCATCTTGTTCTCCTTCTTCAGCACGGAGAAGCCTTTCGCATCGGTCGGTACGACGAAAGCGGAAATCTGGTGTTTCTTCGGGCCCGTCCGGGCGTACACGACGGCGATCTTGGCCACGGAAGCGTTCGTCGCGAACGTCTTCGTGCCCTGCAAGACCCACTCGTCCCGCTCGAGCGTCGCGGTGGTCCGCATCGCAGCCGCGTCGGACCCGCTACCGGGTTCCGTGAGAGCGTATGCGCCTAGCCATTCGCCTCGAGCGACGGGCTCGAGGAACTTTCGTTTCTGCTCCTCGGTCCCATAGTGGAGGAGCGGCTCACAGACGAGGCCGTTGCACACGGCCGCAATCACACCGGCGCTCGCATCGCCGCGAGAAAGTTCTTCGATCGTAATCGCATAGCAGACGGTGTCGAGTCCCGCGCCGCCATACTTCTCCGGGACGAAGACGCCCAGGAGCCCGAGCTCACCCATCTTCTTGGCCCACGCGTGCGGGAATTCTTGGCTCTCGTCGAAGGCGGCAGATTGCGGGATGATCTCTTGCTCCGCGAAATCGCGGACCGTCTTGCGCGTGATCTCTTGGGTCTCCGTGAGCGCGAAATCCATGCGTCGCGTCGAAGGCCTTCCTCCCGGATAAAATCTCCGCGGCGCGAACCTTGATGTCTCGCGAATCCCTCGCGGGCGGTGTGCCGGTGAGCCTGGAGCCCTTGCAGACGACCGACGCCCACGCATACTGGCGGACGTTCGTCTCCGGCCGCACGGATCTTCCGACGAGCGACCTCCAGATCCACCTCGATCGATACCTCGCGCTCCCTCCGGAGGAACAGCGGTCCCATTTCTCGGTCAAGAAAGACGGCCGGATCATCGGCACCGTCCGGTTGGGCCCCGCCGAGATCTCGGGGTTCTCGATGGACCCGGCATATCGCGAGGAGGCTGCGGCGGCACTTCTGAAGTCGATGGACCTACTCCGGGCCGGTGGCGCGACCTCCATTACCGCGCACTTCGAGGACATCTACGAATCGGCATTCGCGTCGCTCGGCTTTCGGCGGGTGTTTGCACGGATGCGAATGGAGGCACCGACGAAGCGAAGCGCCGCCCCCATCGGCGTGAAGCTGCAACCCCCGGAGGAAGACGAAGTCCTCGGCCTCACGAAGTTCCTTATGGATGTGTATGAGGGACACATGGAACAGCAACATGGCATCCACACGGGGCCGGAGGAAGAGTGGCGCGGCTATGTGGCCGGGCTTTTCAAAGGGGATTCAGGTCAGTTCATGCCTGACGCGTCCCACGTCGCCCTGGAGGGCGACCGGATCGTAGGCGCGATCCTGATTACGCATTGGATGGCCATGCCGCTCGTCGCCGAACTCGGCGTGGCGAAGGACCGCCGCGGGCGCGGGCTCGGGCGAGCGTTGCTCGAAACCGCGATGGGGCGGCTCGCGGGTCGCGATGAGCCGCGACTCGCGCTCTACGTCACGGTGGGAAACGACCCCGCCATCGCTCTCTACCGGTCGATGGATTTCAGCCAAGTCGGAGGCCAGTCCGTCACTGCGCGCCTCGAAGGCTGAATTATTCTCACCCATGAATCTAGAGGGCGTAGACTTAAGGCGCATCGGTCCGCCATGAAGGGACGGTCGGTTCAATGGCTGTCTCCGCGGAGCAATTCATCGTACTCGTCCTAAGTATCTCGTGCGGCGTCCTGGGCGGGTTCCTCGTCGCACACCGTGGCGTCCGGATGATGCGAGGCGGGCTCTTGTATCGTCTGAGCATCGGCCTCGCCGCGGTCGGGATTGCGCTGAGCCTGAGCGCGGGGTTCCGTATCCTCCTCGCCGACACAATCCTGCCCGACGCGTTCCTCGTCCTCGCGCTCGTCGTCTTGTTCTATATCGGATATAGTGCGTGGCTCAGCGCCCATCAGATGCCGGCCGAAGCGTGAGACCGTGGGTGTGAAGGCGGCATACGAGCTCATCGAGGCCGACATGCGGGCCATCTGGGGAGACATGGCGCTCGCGATGCTCCGCAAGCGGGTTCGTGAC
The DNA here is from genome assembly GCA_036393695.1 of Thermoplasmata archaeon. Lineage (GTDB taxonomy): Archaea > Thermoplasmatota > Thermoplasmata > RBG-16-68-12 > RBG-16-68-12 > RBG-16-68-12. The sequence goes on along the minus strand of DASWGO010000068.1, from coordinate 4,088 downwards.
GTGCGGGCGGATCTGACAAGTCTGACGGAGGCCGATCTCGAGAAGATCGTCGATCTGTTGCGAGAGCGGACTCTTCCTTCAATCATGGGAGAGGAAGGCGCCGAGGCGAAGGCGAAGCAATACCGGGCGTGGGTCGCGAACGGAAGTTGAATTCGCGGGATGCTCGCAATCCTTGGGCGAGCGGGGCTGACGTCCGCTTGCGACACAACCAGGCTGCGTCGGCCTCTGGACTCAGGCGGCCGGGAAGCTGAGAGTGTGGCCTTCCGCTTGGCGGCGCGTCTTCGCCGGCGCCCGGATTCGGAAGCCCATTCGTCTCGCATATCGGTGCATGATTCCGAGGATGTATCGGCCGCCGATTCGTCCCGTGGCGACCACGAGGGCTCTCGTCGGGGGCGGGAGGCGAGTGAGCTGCCAAAGGTCTTGGTCGATCTCCAGGAGGACGTGCCGCCAGGCGCGGTATGCCACGTTGAAGCGCGACTCGTCGATCATTTCGTCGATGTTGTAGAACTCCTCGCCCCGCAACACGCCGATCGGCACGAACGTGAGCGGCGCCGTGATGAAGTGGCTGTTCGGAATCTGCTCCATCCGGTCGAGGAGGTCCACCGTCATCCACGCGTCCTCCGGAGTCTCACCCGGCAGACCGAGGATGATCGTGAACGCGGGATACCAGTAGTTGCGGTTCAGGATCTGAGTGCCTTCCACGACGAGGTCCGGCCACTCTTCGGCCGTGAACGGAGCGGCCTTCCGGTGCAGCACCGCCCGAGAGAGCGCCGGACTCCCCGTCTCGATTCCACTCTGGATGCCGACCCACTTGTTCGGGCCGGCGCGGACGATTTCCGAGATGTCCCGGATGAGCCCTGGGTTCGTGACCGCCGCGCTGACCGTCCCGTGCGTCGGATAGCAATGGGAGACGCCGGGCTGGGCCATCACGAACCGGAAGAGGTCCTTCACCGCATCCTCATTCGGCTCCATCGTCTTCCAGTTCTCGAGGTTGTACAGGAAGATATCGTCCGAGTGGAGCTGGATCGATGATTGGCCGACCTTCGTGTTCACCGCGATCTCGTCGCCGATGTAATCGAACGGGAAGTATCGGGGCCGGCGCAGGGTGACTTCGCAGAACTCGCAGCCTCGGCCGCATCCTCGCATCACCTCGTTCATCGCGTGCATCGTCGGTCCCAGGATTTTCGGGATCTGGTCGACCGTTGGGGCCGTTGCATTCGTGAAGCGCATAACGGGGGGAGCCGAATCGTTCACGATCCGATCGAAAATCTCCGGGACCAGATGGTCGACCTCGCCGTGGACGATGTGGTCGATCCCGAGGGATTCTTGCATCTCCTGGCGGTAGTCGAAATGCCAGGCGCCCGGCCCTCCGAGGACGACCTTGTACTTCCGGTTCGGCCGCTGCACGCGCTTGACGAGCTCGAGAAACATCGCCTTCGTGTACGGCGTGAGGACCCCGCCCATCGTGAAGGACATGCTCACGGGACCGAGGCCGAGAGGATCCATCGAATGCAGTCCGACGACCTCTGTCTCGTCGTCGATGTAGCGGTTCACGTCCCGAGGGTCAGCGATGACGACATCATCGCGCCCGAACGCTCGGACGAGGGAGGCTTCCACCTTCCGGAGACCGTACGGAACGCGGATGGGCCGGCCCTCCGCGTCGAGCTTCGGCTGGTCGGCCAGGATGCGGAACACGAGGCGGGACTGCCAGTAGTCCGTCGGAATGCAGCTAAAGAACGTGGCCAGAGGGACGTTGCGGTAGTCCGTCATCAGTGTGTAGTCCGCAGCGAGTACGTACTTTGCCATTCCTCCCCCTACCCCGGATCCCCCGATCGATGCGTTTGGTCTGGTTCAGCAATTCCTCTGGACAGGCGAGGCCCTGAATGGGTTCCATCCGTTAGATATACATTCCGTTCCGCCGCCAACGCGGCTTCGCGGAGTGTCGAAACGAAAGGGTTATCCCCCGCGGGTCTCTCGACGACCAGGGTCCCCCGGATGGTGGAGGTCGGCCAGAAGGCGCCGGATTTCACGGTACTGAGCGACGAAGGAAAGCCGGTCACCTTATCAAAGGAGCTCGGCGCGGGCCCTGTGATCTTGTCGTTCTACGTCTGGGACTTCACGAATGTGTGCCAAGGCCAGCTCTGCGCGATGCGCGACTCGATGGGAGACCTGCAGAACTGGGGTGCGAAGGTGTTCGGGATCAGCACGGACAGCCACCACAGCCATCGGGTCTTCAAGGAGCAGAACCGCCTCAACTATCCGTTGCTCAGCGATTGGAACAAGACGGTCAGCACCGCGTATGGGGTGCTCTACGATCGCTTCGGATCGTTCGGCCTCCACGGCGTGACGAAGCGATCCGTGTTCGTGCTGGATGCAGGCGGGGTCATCCGCTACAAGTGGGTCACGGAAGATCCGAAAGTCCCGCCGGACCACCAGAGGATCCTCGAGGAAGTCAAGAAGCAGGTGACGTGAGCCCGAGGTACATCTGGACCTGTCTTGCCGTCTTCACTTCTGGGATTTCCATGGGAGGAATGGTGCCGCCATCCGACGCTCCGGTATTCACCAGGACGACCCGGTCCTCCGGAGTGATCGTGCCCTCGTCGTAGAAGCGCCGGAGGCCGGCGAGGGTGGCCGCGCCCTCAAGGCACGCGCTGATTCCTTCGAGGACGGCGAGGTTCAACGCGGCGACTTTCATCGCCTCGTCTGTGACCGCGACGGCCGCACCGCGGGTCTCGCGGATCGCCTGGAGGACGATTCGGTCGGCGAGGGTGGCAGGGACCCGAAGCCCGGCCGCCTCCGTCCGAGGCTTGGGCCACGGCTCTGCGGTCTCGCGGCCGGCCTTCCAGGCCTCCACCAGCGGCGCGCATCCCTCGGCTTGAACGACGCCGAAACGCGGCCATGTGCCGTCGTACCAGCCGAGATCGCGGAGTTCGTGAAGCGCCTTCCACATCCCCACGATTCCGGTCCCGCCTCCCGTGGGGAAGAGAATCCAATCCGGCATGCCCCCAAGGGCCTCCCAGATTTCCAAGAGCATCGTCTTCTTCCCCTCGACGCGGTAGGGTTCCCGCAACGTCGCGACGCTGAACAACTCGTTCGCGGCCGAGAGTTCGGCTACGATCCGAGCGGCGTCCGGAATGTTCTCGTTAACTCGGAGGACCTCCGCTCCATATGCCAGGGCGTCGCGGGCTTGATGCGTGGGACCGTCGCTCGCCATGAGGACGATTGCGCGCGCTCCATACGTTGCGGCGTACGCCGCCAACGCGGCCCCCGCGTTCCCGGCGGTCGGGACGGCAAGGGTCGTCGCTCCCAAGGCGCACGCCATCGGGACGGCGACCGCCATGCCGCGCGCCTTGAACGTCCGGGTCGGGTTGAGTCCCTCGTCCTTGACGTACAGGGCGTCGACCTTGAGGCGTGCGACGCGGCCTCCGGAGCCGATGCGCTCGAGTCGATGGAGGGGCGTTCCTCCCTCGCCACGCGACCGGATCTCTACCGGCTCCAAAGGGAGGAGCGGCGCGTACCGCCAGAGGTCTTTCCGCGGCAAGAGATCCTCGGTCCGGAGTTCCTTCCAATCGTATCGGGCGAACAGGGGGGAACCGCAGTCGCACGTGTTGAGCAGCCGGACGGAATGATGCTTCGAGCATGCGGTGCATTCGAGGAACGCCGGGCGCACGTCGCAGTCATCTCGGCTGGGGCCATTACGCTTTGTCCCGCGATGGCTTTATCCTCGATCCCGCATTCGATAGAGACGATGGAGACCGCGAATCGCTCGTTCGACCTTCGGGATGCGTACGATCGCATGGTCGCCGCGATGTCCGCCCGCGGCCGGGTACTCGTCGCGTTCTCCGGAGGAGTCGACAGCGGCCTAGTCGCCCGCGTGGCGCACGATGCGCTCGGGGACGACGCGCTCGCGGTCCTGGCGGACGCGGAATCTCTCGCCCGCTGGGAACTCGCGGAGGCCGTCTCAGAAGCCGCGGAGATTGGGATTCGCCTCGAGACCGTCCGCGTCTCGGAGCTCGCCAACGCTCAGTACGTCGCCAACCCGACGAACCGGTGCTACTTCTGTCGACAGGAGCTCGGCGCGGCCTTGA
>DASWGO010000067.1:0-7059 GCA_036393695.1 Thermoplasmata archaeon | reverse complement strand
CGCGACCTCCGTGGCGGGCTGCTTGGCCACGTAGAACAGGAACGGATTGATCCGATACGTCCCCGGTCGGATGATCGCGACCTGCGGGCCCTTGAACCCGCCGTTGTCGAGGAACGCCTCGCCGTCCTGGAACTGGTTGCATTCGACTTCGTCCCCGAGGAGGCGTCCTTTCGGCAAGGGACGCCCGTCGATCGCTTCGACCGTCGCGATTTCCGTCTCGCCAACCTGGACGACCTTGGACCGGCGCATGCTCCAGACGACTGGCATCCGCCAGTAGAGGCCCGGCATCAGCGTCGCCGCCTGCGTCCCGATCTCGCCATGCCGGGCAATGACCTGTCCGGCGGGCATCTTCCGTCCGCCGAGTCTCTTCACGAGGACGCCGACCTCGCCGGCGCGGATCAGATAGAGGCCCTTCAGGAAAAACGCCAACGCCACGACGAGCGCGAACCCGGCCACAAGCCCGATCGCCTGGGTGATGCTAAGGATGTCTGTCATCCTCTTCCCTCCTTGAACGTAGATACCTCGTTCTGGAGGGATGAGTCTTGTTTGGGATTGCCGCGGGCTTGCCCCATCCAGCTCTCAGCAGGGCGGGGCGACGCGGCCTCATGCGGCCCGAGGGAACCGTGCCGTCAGCCGCGAGGTGATAGATCCCCCTATCCCTTCCTCTCTCGATTTTCCTTCGCTCGATACACGACGATTCTTCGTACCAAGTCGTAGGGGATGGGCTTATCGATCGGAAATTGCACAGAACCTTTTCCTTGTTTGTACGCCGAGAGTTCTTTTTCAAAGGCCCTCATGCCGGAAGGAATTGGGTAAAGTCCAACGTGATTCTCGTACGCCGCGAAGTAGACCAACCCTTTGCCGTTCAGTTTGAATGTCGGCATGTGATAGCTGATCGTCTCGACGGCCTCGGGGGCGGCTTTTCGTATGGTCAGCCTCATTCGCTGAAGGACTCCTTGGACACCCTTTGGGAAGGTCTCGATGTACTCGTCGATCGTCTTGAATTGTTTCTTGTTGCGATCCACGCGATTCACCCGGCATCTAGGAATCGGCTCTTTCAGCCTTTCGAGGCCCCTGGCGGCACAGAGGCTTCGGTCCCTCGTTCGGGCTGGTAACGGAGGATTACGCCACCGGATTTCAATGGCCTGGCCTCCAAGAGCTTCATCTTGATCCGGTCGGAATTCGTCTTGAATAGCGGATTCCCGTGGCCGAGGAGCAACGGTGTCAGAGCCAGGTCGAGTTCATCAAACAGGCCATGCTTCAGGAGCGTCGAGGAGAGATCGGCGCTGCCAAAGACGAACAATGGCTTGCCAGGCTCCTTCTTCAGCTTGATGACTTCCTCCACGACGCTTTCCTTCACGAGCCTCGTGTTGTTCCAGTCGGCCTTCTTGAGTGTCCTCGAGAACACGACTTTCGGGATCGTATTCATGAAATCGGCGATTTCGCCTTTCTGGGTCGGCCAGTACGAGGCCATCCCTTCGTAGGTCACCCGCCCGAACAACAGCGCGCCGGTCGACTTCGATTGCTGGATGGCATACTGTTCCATCTCCTCTCCCCAGACGGTATCGTGCCAGTCGATTTCCCAACTCTTCGGGCCTTCAAAGAAACCGTCCAGCGTGACCAGATTCCACATGATGAGTTTTCTCATGTCATTCACCCGACTCCAGCGACGGCAAGCGCCCGAGCCGGATAAATCCCCGGTTGGACCCGTCCGACGGACACGCGCTCAAGCCGAATGCCTCCCAGCGGCGATATCTGATCGGCTCATTCGACGTCGCCTCGCTCTCCGACCGGACCCAGGTCCGGTGCCGCCCGATCCGCGATCGCGGGGACGGTCTCCCCGCGAAACCGGAGCGCAATCCCGAGTCCGATTGCGCTCAACACGGCGGCCCCGAGGAATGCGTATCGGAACCCGGTCAGGCCGAGCTGCGGATCGAAGGCGCTGGCGACCGTCAACACCATGGATAGGCCCAGGGGAAAGCCGAGGCGTTGAGAGGTCTGGATCAACCCCGAGGCCAAGCCCTCTTCCCCATGCTTCGTGCCAGCGAGGCCGGCGATCGCGAGCGCGGGAAATCCGATGCTGGCCCCGAGCGCCCAGAGCATCGTCCCCGGCAAGACGCCGAGGTAGCCCCAAGCGACCGGAAGAGGCGCGAGCGCCGCCAACCCCAGGGTGACAAACGTCGTGGAAACGACGAGCACCCGCTTCAGGCCGATCCGGTTCATGAGCCACGAAGATCCCCAGCCGCCGACGAAGAAGAAGATCGCCGCAGCCGGAAGGAAGGCCAGGCCCGCGTCCAGAGGCGAGTAGCCAAGGACCCCCTGCAAATAGACGGTCAACACGATGAGCGCTCCGGCCGAGGAGCTCACGACGAGGGAGAGAACGTTCGCGGTCAGGGTCGTCCGGCGGCGCAGGAAGGCCAGCGGCATGAGCGGCACCTTCGAGCGGAATTCGATGGCCAAGAAGGCGGCCAAGGTGAGGGCGGAGAGGCCCAGGGGCAGCGCCGCTTGGATGTTGAAGAGCCCGTCGGTCGCGGCAATCGTGAACGCGTATACAAGGAGGATCAACCCGGCCGTGACGGTCACGGCGCCGGGGATGTCGAGGCGCTTCGACGTCGCACGTGGACCGTTCCGCGCGATGAATCGCTGAGCCAAGATGGTCGCCACGGCTCCGATCGGCACGTTGACGAACATGACCGATCGCCATCCGAACGCCGCGGTGAGGATCCCGCCCGCGATCGAGCCCGCCGCGAATCCTGCGGACAGGATCGAGACGAGGACCCCGAACGCTCGGTTCCGCTCTTTCCCTTCTGGAAAAGTCGCCGCGAGGATCGCCAGAGCCGTCGCCGTCGTCATGGCCGCCGCGATGCCTTGAATCGCCCGGGAGACGACGAGCGAGAGGAGAGATGGAGCGAGGCCCGCGGATAGAGAAGACACGGTGAACAACACGATTCCGAAAATGAACAGGCGTTTCTGGCCGTAGACGTCTCCCGCTCGCCCGCTGACCATCAGGAACCCGGCCAACGTGAGCCCGTACACACCCGTGACCCACTGGCTCTCGGCAAGCGGTGCGAGGAACTCTCGTTGGATCGTGGGCAGCGCCACCTGAACCACGGAGAAATCGACGACATCGAGGAACGCGGCCGCGATGACGACCGCGAGGATCAGGCGCGCGTGGGAAACGAACGCGGTCCCCGCGCGAAGCGTCGGCTCCGTGTCTCCCGCCACCTCCTCATCTCGCCGGATCCCCGTCAATGAAGTTCTCTCCCCGGTTACTCGATTCCGGCCGTCGGAAGCATCGGTCGTTCATGAATCTGCGGCCGGCCCGTTCCGAAGCCCTTAGTATCGACCCGAACGTTCCTGAGTGGCATGGAATCAACGGGCCTCGCTCGTTTCCTCTTTGAACTCGCCTCGGACGAACGACTCGGCATCCTCGAGGCGATTGAGGAAAAACCGCTACGCCACGCCCAGATCGCGCGCCGCCTGAAGATTACCGACTCGGAGACGACGCGCCACCTGAACCGGCTCGCTTCAACGGGTCTGCTGGCGAAAAATCCGCAGAGCCAGTACGAGCCCACAAGCCTCGCCCGACTCGCGTCCGCGGGCTTCCCGTTCTTCCGATTCCTGCTCGCGAATCGTGAGTTCCTCCTGAAACACGACGTGCGGGTGGTGCCTGCGGAATTCGTCGAACGGCTCGGCGCGTTGAACGGGGGCACGTTCGTGACGGGAATGTATGATGTCGCTGCGGCCCAAGAGCGGTACCTGCGAGCGGTGAAGCAACGGATCTGGGTCCTCACCGACCAGTTGTTCGAAACGGCAGTGCCGGTCATGCGGGAAAAGGCGGCGGCCGGCGCGGATGTCCGCGTGATCCGATCCCGCGAAGGGCTTCAACGCGAGACGGCCCGACTTCCGCCGGTCGAGCGCAACTACCCCGTGCGCCTGGTTCCCGAGGCTCGAATCTTTCTTGCGGTCCTCGACGACGTGGCGGGCGTGTGCTTCCCGACCCTCGAAGCAAAGGTCGACATGGAGTCGATGCTCCTCTTGTCCGACCCGGCGGGACACCGATGGGCTGAGGCTCTGTTTACGCACCTATGGAGTCAGGCTCGGGAATGGCTTGGTCCGCAGACGCCTCCTTGACCCACAGTGGGACTGAAGCCGACAAACTCCGACCGCTCCGTCACAGCCACGAAACTTGCATCGACCGAGTCATGTGGGCGCTTACGGCTAGCTCTTTACCCGAGTCGTCACGTACAGGTCCTGATCTCCCGCGGAACCGGGTCGAGTGGACCCGAAGAAGAGGGTCACGCGATCCGAGGCGATAAACGGTTGCGTGTCGTCCTGCGGGCTGTTCACCCCGGAACCGAGATTCACGGGCGGGGACCATGGGTCAGACGTGCTGTCCCGGGTGGAGACCCACACGTCGGTCAGCCCGATTCCTCCGACCCGGTCCGAGAAGAAGAACAACTCGAGTCCATCCAAGCGAATGGATGGGCGCTGATCGTTGGTCGAACTGCTCAGCTCCGTCACGGGCTCGGCCGCCCCCCAGGATCCGTCCGCCTACTGGGCGCTGACGTAAATGTCGTAACCACCCAACCCGCTGGCCCGGTCACTCCCGAAAAACAGGAGAGGCACGCCGAGGTCGTCGTTCGCGAAGTAGCTCGGGCCCGCATCGTTGGACGCCGTGTTGACCGCCGACCCGAGATTGATCGGCGTCTCCCAGGAGAAGTCATCATGGACCTTCTCGCGATGAGAGACCCAGATGTCAAAACCGCCGAGCCCGCCGGGTCCTCCGACGCGGTTGAAAAACATCCAATGACCGTCGCGCGAGAACTCGGGCACCGCCTCGAGGACTGCCGTGTTAATCGTGGGGCCGAGATTCACGGGTGGTCCCCAGGAGTCGTCGACGCCCGCTCGGTGCGATACCCAGATGTCGGAACCGCCGAACCCGCCGTCGCGAAACGACCCGAAGTATAGACTCAGGCCGTCCTTGGAAATCGCAGGTCCGTTCTCCCTGAGGACTGAGTTGATAACGGGGCCGAGGTTGACCGGGGTCGACCACCCCGAGAATTTCGGAGACCCCGCGACCGGATTGGATACCGCAAACAACGCCAACGCTACGCCCATCAGGACGTACGCTTTCAGACTGCTCCCCCCTGTTTCGCCGCATCCGGGTCTGCTCACTTAAGCGCTACGCCTCCTCGCTCATTTTGGCACGTGGGTCCCGTGCTCCCAGGATTACCGATCACGCCGAGGACTGAAGTTCCGTCAGAGATGCTACGGGGGATCTCGAGTCCCCGGGGCCAGCGGCGATGTACAGCGTGCCCTCAACCTCGCGCTCGAGATCGACCAGGACCTTGAACTGCCCATATTCGAGTGCAGGCCCGCGAAGCTCCCTGACCCTTACCCGAGGAAATGTACCAGCTCGGGATCTACTTTGCTCGCGTGCGTCCAGTTCAAGCCGTGCGGGGCGCCCTCGATCGTGATCAACTCGCTTCCCTCGACGATTTCCGCCGTGCGCTTGGCCGAAACGGGGAGGGGCACAATGCGATCCGCATCGCCGTGGATGATTAGCGTGGGCACATCGACGCGTGTGAGGTCGTTCCGGAAGTCCGTCGATGAGAACGCCGTGACGCAATCGAGCGTTCCCTTCGGCGATGCGCCCGCCGCGATATTCCAACAGAGTTGCACGGCCTGGTCGCTGACTAGCGTGCCGCCCAGCTGATCGAAGTTGAAGAAATTCGCGAGGAACTGGGTCAGAAACGCGGGGCGGTCCGCGAGGACGCCCGCCTTGATCCCTTCGAACGCGGCCCCGTCCACACCCTCCGGATTGTCGGCCGTCTTCAGCAGGAACGGAGGAACGGCCGACATGAACACGGCGCGGGTCACGTCGTCGGATCCGTACTTGCCAAAGTAGCGGGCGACCTCGCCGCCTCCCATGGAGAAGCCGACGAGGGCGAAATCGTGGAGGTCGAGCGCGGTCACGAGCTTGCGGAGGTCTTCGGTGAAGGTGTCGTAGTCGTAGCCGTTCGCCGGCTTGCTGGATTGGCCGAACCCTCGGCGATCGTACGTAATGACTCGGTGTCCCGCACGGAGCAGGTCGGTGACTTGCTTCTCCCACGAGGCGCCGCTGAGCGGCCATCCATGAATCAACACGATGGGTTTCCCCGACCCGTGATCCTCGTAGTAGATCTCTATCGACGCCGAATTTTCCTGACCAACCGTAACGCGGCTCATTATGCTCCTCCGGTGGTCCGCATGCCGGTCTGGAGTATATGGCGTTTCTCCCCGGGAACTCCCGGGTTGAACTCGGGCCTTGGCGACCCAGGTTCATCCAGTCAAATGGGACCGCAGCATCCACTCTTGTTTCTCGAGACCGCGGGCGATCTCGATGTAAACGTCTTGGGTCGGGAGGTCGTCTTCGCTTCCGTCGATGCCGCGTCGAATCTCGGAAATCGCCACGCCGGTGCGGTCAGTGAGCGCCTTCAGGAGAAGATCTTCCCGATGTTCATCAAGAGGGAACGCAGGAAGCGTCGTTTCCTTCACCGCCCCTTCGATCGTCCCATGCGAGGTGCCGTGCAGTTGTACCGCGCGTTCCGCAACGAGATCGGCATACTCTCGCGTCTGGTCCGCGAAGCGATCGAACAATTCATGGAGCTGGGCGAATCCCGGACCTTGCAGGTTCCAATGCGCCTGCTTGTAGGCCGTCGCCAGGGACGTCATGTTCGCCAAGTTCAGATTCAGCTCGCGAACGAGCCGTTCTTGGACGTTTCGAGTCACTGCCGCACCCTCCTTACCCCGTCTAGACCGCTCCATACCACCACCTTCGTTCCTTGGTGAAGGCGGAACTCGGCATGAGCCTTGTGCCCGAGGTGAACGGCCGTTTCCAACTTCAGAACTCCCGTTGTGAGGCTGATAGACGAGTTGCGAATCATCGAGAAATGCAGAAAAGTGTATATACACAGGCGTGTATATCTCCCCCGTGGAATCCGTCGTTTTCGAGGTCCTCGCCGATTCGACGCGCCGCCGGATCGTGGAGACGCTCGGGGCCGGGGAGCGCCCCGT
>DASWGO010000066.1:0-8703 GCA_036393695.1 Thermoplasmata archaeon | reverse complement strand
TTGCGAATCATCGAGAAATGCAGAAAAGTGTATATACACAGGCGTGTATATCTCCCCCGTGGAATCCGTCGTTTTCGAGGTCCTCGCCGATTCGACGCGCCGCCGGATCGTGGAGACGCTCGGGGCCGGGGAGCGCCCCGTACACGCGCTCGTCGAAGCCGTGGACATTCACCAGTCCGGCGTCTCGCGGCACCTCCGCATCCTGCATGCGGCGGGGTTCGTGCGCGCCCGGGCGGAAGGGCAAGAGCGCCTTTATTCGTTGTGCGCCGAGCCATTCCGCGAGCTGGACAAATGGATGCGACAGTACCGCGGCCTGTGGGAGGCCCGCCTCGACAGGTTCGGCGCGGAGCTCAATCGGCGACAGAAGGTGCGGGCAGGAAAACGCAGGGAGACACACCCATGACGAACAACAGGAAGACAGGGGAGGGCAGGGAGGAGAACACCGCGCAAAAGATCACCACGTTTCTGACGTTCAGCGATCAGGCCGAGGAGGCCGTGAAGCGCTACGTCTCGATCTTCAAGAATTCCAGGATCATCAGCATGGTCCGCGGGGAGGCGGGAGGTCCGATCGTGAAAGGCAAGGTGCTGAACGCGACGTTCGAACTCGACGGAGCGCGATTCATGGCCATGGACGGCGGCCCGTACTTCTCGTTCGCGCAAGGGACTTCCCTCTTCGTGCGCTGCGACACGCAGGAAGAGATCGACCGGTTGTGGCAAGGGCTCTCCGAAGGCGGGGAGAAGCAGCCCTGCGGGTGGCTCAAGGACAAGTTCGGGGTATCGTGGCAAATCGTCCCCTCCGTCTTGGGGGAGATGATGAGCGATCCAAAATCCGGAAACTCGGCGAAAGTCATGGAAGCCTTGCTGAAGATGTCGAAAATCGATATCAAGATCCTCACGAAGGCCTACGCGCAACGGAAGTGAGGGACATGCCGACGAAGGCGAAGAGCCCGACCTCCGCGAGCCCTTCGAGACCGAAGATTCGGTTGGAGCGGACCTTCGAGGTGTCCGCGAAGGAAGTCTGGGAACTCTGGACGACGAAGGAGGGCCTCGAATCCTGGTGGGTCCGGAAGGATTCACCACGACGGTCCACAGGCTCGACCTCCGCCCAGGAGGCGAATTCGAGTATGCCATGACCGCGACCCGCTCGGACCTGATCGAGGGGATGAAGGCCGCGGGACTCCCGCTCACGAGCGTGGCCCATGGGACGTACACGGAGGTCACGCGGCCGCGGCGGCTCGCATATACGACGCTGGTCGACTTCATCCATGGGGTCGCATCCTACGAAGTCGCAGCTGTGGTCGAGATCCTTCCCGTGGGCCGCGGAGTCCGAATGGTCGTGACCGAGGATGCGATGCACGACGAGCTCTGGACGGAGAGGTCAACGATGGGCATGAACAGCTCACTCGATCGCCTCGCGAAGGTCCTCGAATCCCGCCTAGGAACGCGAAGGACGTCGCGGTGACAGGAGACCCCGGAAATTCGACTCGGCCTGAAACGGATTGGGCCGGTGCGGCCCGGAGCTATCTGCGCGCGGTGACAACGGTACCGCCCCACTCCTCCGGAGCGACATCGGCGATGGATTGGGAAAACGTCCATGTGTGACCGCCGAGATCCTCGGCCGTGTATTGACGCTCCCCGAACGGATAGTCCGCTGGGGGTTGCAGGATCTTGGCGCCGTGCTTTTCGGCCCGGTCGAAATGGCGATCGACATTCGGCACACGCACCATCACGGAGTGGCTCGTCTCGCCTTCGCGCGAACGGAGGACTCCGACAGTCTTCTTTGAGCCTACCCCGGATCCACGGGCCACCCGCGCGGCCACGACGATCGACCCATCCTCGATGGTGAGTTGCGAGCGGTGGATCCCGATTCGCAGCCGCTCCGTAAATCCGAAGGCACCGCATAACCACTCGACGGCCTCGGCCACATCCCGGTACACAAGCACGGGAATGACCGTCGCCGAAGGCATGGATCGGTTCGTTCTCATGGTCCTCCTGTCGCCCGGTCGGTCTCCGAGGAGTCGTTGGCATCGAGCGTGAGGATAACAAACTTACGGCTGGCCTTGACCCCGTCCGATTGAGTGCGAGTCCGACGTGATTAAGTACGCCCTTCCCATCTCCGTATTCTTCGTGCAAATCCGGGAGAGAATGCCATGTGTCGGAACATCAAAACACTGTTCAACTTCGATCCTCCCGCGACCGACGAGGAGATCCGCAACGCCTCGCTCCAATTCGTGAGGAAACTCTCCGGCTTCACTAAGCCCTCGCGCGCCAACCAGGAAGCGTTCGATCGGGCGGTGACCGAGATGACCGCGGCTGCTCGGAATCTGTTGGATACGCTGGTGACGGACGCAGGGCCGCGAAATCGCGAGGCGGAAACGGCGCGCGCCCGCGCGCGAGCCGCCGAGAGATTCGGGGGCGCTTGAAGCAGGTCGCTTCTCAGTGTCGGCTGTCCAGCACCGAGGTCAAGTAGCGGTGAGTCCCGTTGACGTCGTGATAGTCAAGTGCTAGGCTTGATTACACATGAGCGTCTTGGACCACGGACGCAAACGGGACCGAGCGGCCCCTCATGGCTTTCCGCCCTTCCGGTAGGCCTCACTCTCATCCTCCTCGGGCTCACAGCGGCCTCCTCGGCGGTCCCGACATCCGTTGCACCGAGCATCGATCGCCTGTCGATCGGATCGGCTTCGACCCACACCGGTTTCTCCTCGGCGATGACCGCGATGACAGCCCACGTCGGAACCACTGAACTCAGCTCACTCAGCGTCGGGAAAGCCTCCGTCGGGATGACGGCGGCCGCGCCGACGATGGGCTGGAACAGTTGGAACTCGTTCGGGTGTGGCGGTCTGACCGAGACGCTGGTCCGCGAGACCGCCGATGCAATGGTGAACGGCGGGCTCCTCGCGGCGGGTTACGACACGTTGACCCTCGATGATTGCTGGTCCGCGGTCTCCCGCGATAGCTCCGGCAATCTCACCAACGACCCGGTGAAATTCCCGAGTGGGATGAAGGCCATCGGCGACTACATTCACGGTCGGGGCCTCAAGTACGGAATCTACGCATCGATCGGCACGGCCACGTGCACCGGAGGGACGGCGGGCAGCCTAGACCACGAATACCTGGACGTCGCGCGGTTCGCCTCCTGGGGCGTGGATTACATCAAGGCCGATCGTTGCAATGCGGACGGCCTGGTGATGAAAGACATCTACGCGCGCTGGCGGGACGCGATCGTCGCCTCTGGCCGACCGATTGTCTTGAGCGCAAGCGACAACAACCCTACGGACGAACCGTGGGCCTGGGGACCCGTGACGGCCCGCCAGTGGCGTATGTCCCCGGACATCAGCGACGATTGGACGTCGCCCCCGGGCCAGCCGCCGTGGAAGGAGGGGATGATCGACATCTTCGACCGCAACTTCGCACACGCGGCCGCTACCGCGCCGGGGACCTTCAACGACCCGGACATGCTCGAGGTCGGCAACGGGGGCATGACGGATGTCGAGTACCGGACGCATTTCGGCTTGTGGGCTCTCATGTCCGCCCCCCTCATTGCGGGCAACGACGTGCGCGGCATGAGCGACGCGACCCGGACGATCCTCACGAACCCCGAGGTGATCGCCGTCGACCAGGACGCCTTCGGCTTCCAAGCGAACCTGGCGGCGGATCTCGGCAACGGCCTGCAAGTCTGGTACAAGCCCCTCGCCGGAAGCGGCGCCCGGGCGGTGGGGCTCCTGAACCGAGGCGGTGCCGCGGCGATGATCACGGTGAGTTGGGACACGATTCACCTCGCCCCCGGGAATGCGACGGTCCGCGATCTGTGGGCCCGCGCAGACCGGGGTTCATTCGCGAACGACTACAGCGTCAGCGTGTCCCCACATGGGATAGCGCTGCTTCGGGTCGTCGGTACGGATTCACCAGCCACGGACGGGTTTCTCAGCGCCCAGCCGTGGACGTATATGGCGAACGAGCAAGGGCCGGTCGAACGAAATTCGAGTAACGGCGGGGGAGGGGCGGGGGATGGGCATACTCTCACGCTCAACGGTGTCCCCTACCTCCGGGGCTTCGGCGCCCACGCGCCGTCGGCCATCGAGGTTCGACCGAACGGGGTGTGTCAGACGTTCACCGCCGAGGTCGGGATCGATGACGAGGTCGGCACCCTCGGGAGCGTCCTCTTCCAGGTCTGGGGCGACGGTCAGAAGCTGTACGAGGGTGGTGTGATGACCGGGGAGACGGCCACCGAAAACGTCAACGTGAGCATCGCCGGCGTTCAGAGCCTGCGCCTACAAATCGTGGCCGTTGACTCGACGGCGGACGACCATGCCGATTGGGCGAACCCGCAAGTCACCTGTGCGGATCGACCGCCGCCGAATCAGCCGCCTCAGGCACGCTTCACGACGACAAGATCCCTGGTGGCTCCATGGGAGATTGTGGCATTTGACGCGGAATCCTCGACGGATCCCGACGGGACAATCGTCTCGTACGCGTGGGATTTCGGAGACGGGTTCACCACCAATGGCGTTCTCGTGCGACATGCCTACATTCATTCGGGACGATTCTTGGTCGTCCTGACGGTCGTCGATAATAGCCACACCCCCGCCACCGCGAGCTCGGAACTTACGGTGGACGTTCCTCCGATGGCCGCGTTCGCGACGAGCTTGAACACGGCGCCCCGGGGTGTGCCCATCCACTTCGACGCGTCCGGGTCGATCGATTCGGATGGGACGATCGTTTCCTATGCCTGGGACTTTGGCGATGGACAGACGGCCACGGGAATTTCGGTCACCCATGAGTACGCGGACAACGGGTCATTCACCGTCCGTCTTGTCGTGACGGACGATCTCGGTGCGGTTGACAACGTCGCGGGGTGGATCAAGATCGGAAACCGAGCCCCGACAATCGTCTTCGCGAGTCCGCAGGCGAGCTTCGTCATGGGGCTGGGTGAAGCCCAGACCCTCGTCGTTGTCGCTTCGGACCTCGATGGCGATCTCCTGACCTATTCATGGCTCGTCGACGGGCGGTCAGTCGGCGGTTCGTCATCGTACGAGTTCGTTGGCTCAAACGTCGGGAGCCATGTCATTCGGGTTCTCGTCTCGGATGGATCTGCCGAGGTCAGTTTTGGGTGGACGATTGAAGTGCGGACCCGACCCCAACCCCAACCCCCGACAGGGAATCTTGAACCGGTCGGCGGAGGTCTGTTCATCCAGGTGCTCTCGGCCAGCGCGCTGGTCGCTCTCGGCGTCATCTTCCTAATACGAAATTCGCGTCGGCGAAGGCCCTGAAACAGCTGCATCGGTGTGATCACCGTCGAGCGCATCGTCCTGGTCCCGATTCGAATCGGCATCTTCGATTCCAGGATTCGTGTTATCCGTACCGATTATCGGAACATGCCGGTCTGGAGAATACTAACATGACCGTGACTCCTAATGTTGCAGGCCTCCGGGAAAATACGGAATGGCTCCCCCGAGGCGCGTGTTTGCGGCCCTTACGGCCTCCGCCCTCCTCATGCTTCTGAGCCTCACGGTCCTTGCCTCGAATGCGCCCGCGCACCAGCCGCTTGACCGGCGTGGCAACGTCATCATCTCGCCCTCCGCAACGAACAACTTCGATCAACTCGTCGTCGTCCTGATGGAGAACAAGAACCTGAACGAGGTCTACGGCCCCGCTCCGTACATGACGCAACTTGCGGACCAGTATTCATTCTCCCAAGGTTGGTCGAGCATCACGAATCCGTCCCAGCCGAACTACATCGCCCTCCTGGGCGCGAGCACGTTCGGCGTGGGCGGCGACGGGAACCATCCGAACCTGAACCACCCGACGTTGGTGGACCTGATCGAGACCTCGGGCCACACGTGGAACGCGATCGCGGAAGGCAGCGGTTCCGGCTGTTCCATCAACCCGGACCGTGGCGAGGATCACTTCCCGTTCCTGTCGTACACGACGATCACCGGCAATCCCGCGCGATGTGCGAACCTCCACTCCGGCGGCCCGGCGGACGTCGTCACGGCGCTCAATGCCGGCACGAGCTTCATCTGGTTCACGCCGAACGACAGCCACAACATGCACGACAATTCCGTGGCGTCGGGCGACGCGTGGATCCAGAGCTGGGTGCCCGGCTTGCTCACGGCCATGGGTACCAAGAAGGCCGCGCTCATCCTCATGTTCGACGAAGCGTACACGAGTCCTCCGTACATCTACATGTCCTTCAGCGGTCCGGCGACGAAGCTCGCCTACAAGTCGACGGCCTCGTACAGTCACTACTCGCTCGCGAAGCTCCTGGAGGACGTCTGGGGCGGTGGCAGCCTCGCTCAGGGCGACGTGAACGCGCCTTCCCCGTTGGAGTTCTTCGGCGCGGGGGGTCCACCGGTCCCGGACTTCTCGATTGCCGCGAACCCGGGAAGCGTCTCGTTCATCGCGGGTCAGTCGGCGACGTCCACCGTCAGCCTGACCGCGAGTGGCGGCTTCACCGGGACCGTCGGCTTGGCGGCCGTCTCGGTGCCGGTCGGCGCAACGACCTCCTGTGTTCCGGCGAGCATCAGCGGGACTCAGACGTCCACATGCACCTTCACTGGCACGAACGCAGGTTCGTATGCGGTCACGATTACCGGAACGAGCGGTACGCTCGTCCACACGGCTCCCGTGGCGGTCACGATCACGGCCCCCGGGCCGACGGCCCGCTACGTGTACTCGCCCACGGTGCCTTCGGTGAATGACACGATCACCTACGACGCGTCCACGTCCACGGACTCGGATCCGAGCGCGACCCTTCAGGCTCGCTGGGACTGGGAATCGGACGGGACATGGGACACGACGCTGTCATCATCGCTGACCGCGCAGCACGCGTTCGCGAAATCGGGTAGTTACACGGTGAAGCTAGAGATTCAGGATTCCCACGGGTTCTCGGACACGGATAGCCGGGTGGTCACGGTCTTCGCCTCGGGTGGCGGAGGCGTCGGTGCTCCTCCGGGGTACGGCTTGACGAATCCTTCGCTGCTCCAGGCCCACGGCCCGATCTACATCGGGAGCGATGCGCAATTCACCGCCGCGAACGGCGTCCGCAGCGGGACGGGGACGACCACCGACCCGTACGTCATCAGCAACTGGTTCATCGACGGGAATCTCTACGCGGGCACCCAGGCGATGCTCTGGATTGAGGGGACCAGCTCCTACGTCGTGATCGAGAACGTGAGGATCGCGAATCTCGCCGGGACGAATCAGTGGGAGGCGTTCCAGCTCGGTCACTGGCCGGCCACCGTCAGCACGCAGCACGTGACGATCCGGCACAACTCGGTCGAGAACGCCCAGCATGCGTACGGCATCGCGGTCCGCGAAGGATCGAGCGACGTCCACGTCGAGGCGAACTATGTTCAGCTGGAGGCGAACGTCGACTGGGTGTACGGCATCGCGACGGACCGCGGCGTCCACGACATCACGATCTTCGGAAATTACGTGAACGCGCACACGAGCGGCATCTGGCACACGGTCGGCATCCACCTGAGCGACTACCACGTGACCGACGCTCGTCGGGCCACCGGCATGGTCGCCATGCGCAACACGGTCGTGAACGCGACGGCGGGCGGCATCATCTCCGAGAGCTCCGTCGGCACGATCGTCGGATGGAACCTCGTCTACATGGACTACCCCGGCTCGAAGTCCGTCGCGGTCGACTATCCGCGAGGCATCGAGACCGAGTGGTTCTCGAACGGCACCCTGGTCGTCGGGAACGTGATCCACACGTTCCACTGGGGGATCCAAGTCGGATCGGACCTGGGCGTCATCGCCTCGAACACGATCTCCGATGTCGACTACGCGATCTACGTGCTCGACAACGCGGCGTGGCCGGGCATCAGCACCGCGGCGGAGACAATCTACGACACAACGTACTCGACCGTCGTGATCACCCCGATCCGCCTCCCCACGGGCTTCCAAGGCACCGTAGTCGACCTAGGCCCGGGGATCACGAAGACGGACCTCACGCCGGTCACCTTCGTCACCTCGCCGGCGGCGACGAGCGCGACCTTTGCATGGTCGGGCAGCTCTCTCAACCTCTCGGCCACCGTCGGTGGCTTGATCGTCTTTGATACGGCCAACACCGCGGCTTCCCAGAATCTGCAGGCCTCGTGGACCGGCTCACTGGCGAATCTCGACGTGACGAGCCTCTCGGCCGCGGGCGTGTCGTTCCTACTCCAGAGCGCTGCCGCGGTCGTGTTCGACGGTTCCGGCTTCACTCCGACCACGACATACAACGTGACGCGGACGAACACCGGCGGCACCAGCCGAATCCTCAGCGCGCAATCCACCCCGGTCGGCGCCCTCACATTCACGATTCCGACGTCGACGCCGTCGACGTACACCGTCTCCCCGGGCAGTACGAGCGACATCACCCCGCCCGTGACGACGTACAGCGCCTCCGGCAGCAGCGGGGCGAACAGCTGGTACACGTCCTCGGTCACCGTCACCTTGACGGCGACGGACGACTCGAGCGGCATCGCCGCGATCCACTTCCGGACGGATGGCGGCGCGTGGCAGAGCTACGCCAGCCCCTTCACCGTCCAATCCGATGGATCCCACGCGATCGACTACTACTCCACGGACTCCTCGGGGAACAACGAAGCCCTCCGAGCGGTCACCGTGAAGGTCGACTCGACGGCACCGAGCTCGTCGGTCGCGCTCGCCGGAACGCAAGCGGCCGATGGATCGTACATCTCCTCG
>DASWGO010000065.1:0-5490 GCA_036393695.1 Thermoplasmata archaeon | reverse complement strand
TTCGCGGATTCGACCCGTTCCAAGGCGTTGTTGACCACGTCCATGGCCTCGGTGAATTCGCCTTGGAGGATCTGCTCGTTCGCTTGCCGCAAGAGCGCCTCGGCGTCCCGGGAATCGGATCCGAATTTCTTCGCGTGGGCGACGTTGTCCGCCGCCTCCTGGAGGGCGCGGTTCAGTTTTCCGGCGAGGGCCGACTGGGCCGCGTCCCGCCCGGACTGGATGCGCGCCAAGGCTTCGCGGAAGTTCTCCGCGTCGGCCAGGGTCCTCGCCTCGGAGAACTTGTTCTGGACCGGGGTCGGATCGATCTCCATCTTCCGGCAGGTCTCGACGAGGGACTCGCCTTTCGCCAGCTCCTCGCGGACGTGCGACTTCAGCAGCCCGAGGCCCCAATCGATGCTCCCCGCGAAGGCGGATTGCGCGCGTTCGACCTCGCCCGCTTCGAACGCAACCTCCCCTTCCTGGAAAAACTTCTCGAACTTCGTCGAGTCGGCGCCGACCTCGTACGCCGTCTGTAGGAGCCCCTGGGCCCGGTTCCGGACGTCTTGGACCTCTTCGAGCAGGATCCGGAGGTCGGCGATAGCGTCGGACGCGCGGATCGCGGTGTCAAGCGCCTTCACGTAGTCCCCGTCGTTGTACAACCTCCGGGAATCGGAGACGAGCGAGGTGACGGCGAGAGGCCCTTTGCCGATCGCCCGGAGCTTGCGCTCGACGGACTCGACCGCTTGCTTCGACATCCCCTGCTGAAGGCCGACGC
Organism: Thermoplasmata archaeon; assembly: GCA_036393695.1. Classification (GTDB taxonomy): domain Archaea; phylum Thermoplasmatota; class Thermoplasmata; order RBG-16-68-12; family RBG-16-68-12; genus RBG-16-68-12. Next base: position 4,736 of record DASWGO010000065.1, on the reverse strand, counting down.
GTTCCGCCTCTTCTTCGCTCTGCTCGGCGGCCGCGATCGCCTGGCGGTACTTCTTCGCCCGGAAGAACTCGCGCGCCCGTTCGAACAGTCGCTCGGCGGACCGGGTGTCGGTCCCGTCCATGCGGGCCCGGAAGAGGCTCTCTTCGAAGCCTTTCATCCTCGAGGCGATCCCGCGGTCCCGTTCCTTCGATGCTTCCGCCTCGGCTTGCGCGGCGTGGTCGAGGGCTTCCTCGAACTGGCCCATCTTGTACGCCCGGTCGGCCCGCTCGAGCAAGCCGGTCGTCGTGGCCAAGGGCAAGCTCATCGCCTCCGCATCCGTCACGATTTCCCGGAGCCGACGGAGGGACGTCGCGGCTTCGTCTCCTTGCCGCTTCAGGACCTCGAGTTGCTCCCGCAGCCGCAGCGTGAGGTCCGCGGCCTGCTCCAGCTCCCCGGCGTCGAGGTGCTGGCGGGCTCGCACGATTGCGTCGCTGGACTGCGCCAGGTTCACGCCCTCGACCGAACCGAGGACGGATTCCGCGGCCGTCAGGGACGAGGTGAGCTTCTCCTTGATGAGCGAGGTGAACTCGTCCTCCGCCCGTTGCGCCAACGTCAACGCCTTCTCGTACTCTTTCGCCTTCATCGCCTCCTTCGCGGCTCCGAACACGTCCCGCAGGTGGGGCGCGTCGATTCCCATCTTGCCCGCGAGCTCGAGGCGGCCTCGCGACGAGAGGATCCGTTGGGCCGATGAATAGAGGACCGTGAGCTTGTCCGTCTCTGCGCGGGCCGACGACGCCATCTGGAGCGCCTGCTCGTACTCGAGCCGTTCGAAGGCCTTCTTCGCGTCGACGAGCATCTCGACGACCTTCGACACGTCGACGTTGCGTTTCTTCGCCTCGGCCACGAACGCGGCCCCACTCGCGATTGCGTTGTACGCTTGGCGATGGAGCGCGGTCATCTTGCTGGCTCGCTCGTTGGCTTCGTTCAGCAAGCGCAGTCCCTCGTGGTAGTTCTGGACCCCGAAGGCGAGGCGCGAGCGGCGAACGAGATCGGACATCTCGTCGACGTCGATCTTGAGACCCTCCGCGGTCGTGATGCGCGCCCGGACGAACGCGGTCAGCTCGTCGGAGGCGCTGGCGAGCGTGGCCCTCGCTTTCTCCCGGGCGGCGACGATGTCTCCGGCCTGGCCCCGGGCGAGGAACCCGTTCAGGTTCCGGTGGATCGCCTCGAGGGGAGCCACATTGGCGCCGACGTCCACGCCCATCCGCACCGCGAGCGCGAGGTCTCCGACGATCTCCTCCGCATGCGTGTGAATCTGAATCTCGACGAACTTCTCTCCTTCGGCAAGGGCTCGGAAGGTGTCCTCGAAATCCCGCGAGGCGATCGATGCGTCCGCGCGGTTCAGCATGGCCTTGAGGCTTCCCGCGTCGTCCCCGAGGTGGGGCAGCGCTGCGCGCAACGCGACGATCTTCTCCCCGGCCCGGTCCGACAGGATCCGCTCCGCCTTCGCTTGCGCGTCCCCCGCGAGCTGCAACGCCCTCCGGTGCTCGTCCGCCTTCGTCGCGACGATCGCCTCGTGCAGGAGCTTCGAGGCGCCCGCGAGGTCTGCGCCGGCCTGCTCTCCGAGGGTCAGGACGAACTCCGCGCGTTCGATCGATTGCATGACCCGTTCGCGTTCGGCCTTCCTCAGTTCCTCGGCCGCGGCGTCGACCGCTTTCGCGACGTCGGCCAGATTTCGCTCCTGATAGGCCTGGCGGGCCACCTCGGCGAGCTTCCGCGCGCGGACCGTCTGCACCCCGAACGCCTCCGTTTCGGCGAAGGCCCGGTGCATCTCCTTGAGCCGCCCTTCCACGGTGCGGTATCCCTGGATGATCGTGTCGACCGCCCCGTCCGCGCGCTTCGCGGAATCCAGGGCGTCCCGGAACGCGCCGCGCTTGAGCAAATCCCGTGCACTCGTCAGATCCGCCATCGGGCCTTGGATGTCGATCCCCATGTTCGCGGCGGCGGTGAACTTCTCGCGGGACGTGGCAATCACGCCGACGACCCGCTGGAACTGGGCCTGCTGGAGCGCCTGGAACCCCTGCTTCGCGAGTTGCGCCCCCTCCCGGTAATTGCCCTTCTTGATCGCGGCCTCGGCTTTGTCGAAGGACTCCTGCCCGGCCGCAGGGTCCGCACCGAGGGCCCGGGCTTCCTGAACGAACTTGGAGAAGTCGCCGGCCCGCCCGTCGAGCGACCGCTGGAGGGCCTTCTCGGATTCCGCGCGGCTCTGTCGGATTGCGTTCTTCGCCTTCTCGAAATCGAGGTTCCCGATGTCGCCCCGCGCGCGCTCGATCAGGGTCGTGGCCTTCGTCGTGTCCGCCCCGAGCTCCGCGGCGGTCCGGACGAGATCTTCGACGTCGCGGACCTCTTTGTCCACCGCGGACGTCAGGTCGTCCGTGATCGTCTCGAGCGCTTCGTTCGTGAAATCGAGCGCGCTCTGGAAGTCGTTGTTCTCCATCGCCGTCCGAGCTCGAGAGAGGAGGTCCTCGACCGGGGCGACGTCGCGGCTCAGGTTCTTGGCCGCGAGGATCAGCGACTGCGCTTTCGAGAACGAGGAGGACAGGTGCTCCTGGAGGATCTTCTCGCTTCGCTTCCACGCTTTCTTCGCCAGGTCGATCGCGGTGCCGAGATCCTCGGACGCCAGGGAGCCTTCCGCTTTCGCGAGGGCCGCCTCGGTCTCCGCCAGATCTCCGCCGACGCCTTTGGCGAGCCGGCCCAGGGCCGCGCTCGAATCGACGATTCCGCGAGCCCGTTCCCGGTAGATGCGCTTCCCTCGTTCGAGCGCCTCGCCCGCCTTGTCGACCGCGACTTTGTAATCCTTTGACGCCATCGCCGCATTCGCTTCGGCGAGGGCCTTCTCCGCTTCGACGACGTTCGCGTCCGTTCGGCGGGCTTGATCAATGAGGTCCTGCGCCGCCTTGAGGCCTTCCTCCGCGGCCTGGCGCGTCCGGGTGGCCTCTTTGACCTTCTCTTCGAGCTGCTTGCGCAGCTGGCTGTCCCGCAGGTACCCGCTCACGGTCCGTCGGCTCCGGTGCCTCGGGGGGACGGCATCGGCTCTCCCCCGAGGAATCGCGAAATTACGACGAAGTCGAGCTTATAAACGGCTTAGCCCGTGATTATCACGAGTGATTTGCCCAGCGGACGGAGTCGGGTGACGAGGCCCCGGGAGCACCCCGCCCCGGCCGGTCGGCGTCAGTCGTTCGCCGCAGCCGCGGAGGACACCGCCGGATGGGACACGGCATCCCCGGGGGACGGTGCCGGGAGCGATGCCTCGGGGCCGGAATCGTCGGCCGGCGTCGCCTCGCCCCGTTCCGTGTAGGGCACGCCCGCCTTCTGGGCCATGAGCCTTCGAATCCCTTCGCGGTCCGTCGACTTGAGTCCGAAGAACTCCGCAAAGTACCGCGTCGTCGCGAGGGCGAACGAACGTCCGGAGGGTTTGCGGGAGATCAGCCCGAGTTCCTCCAGGCCTTTCGTGTGCTCGTACACCTTCGACCCGATCATCTCGAACAGATCGCTCTGGAGGATCGGCTGGTGGTAAGCGATCAGGGCGACCGTCTTCAGGATGTCCCGATCGATCTCCGGGGGCGCGAAGGCCCGAGCCCGCTCCGAGTAAGCTTCTCGGATCTGCATCGTCCACTTCGTGCCGATCTGGGCGACCTCGAGCGCGCTCTCTCGTTTCGTGTAGTCGCCGGCGAGGGCCCGCAGGTGACCATTGATCGCCTCGGGGTCGATGCGCGTGGTCCGGGCCAGCTCGTCGATGGTCAGGGCGCGGCCCGCGCTGTACAACGCGGCTTCGACGAGGGCTCGCTCCTTCAATGGACCGCCTCCGGGGGGACCTCGGGTTTCGGGCCGAGAACGGGGATCGCGAGGAGCTCCTCCATCGGCAGTTCCGCGTTCATCGAGAGTCGCTTCACGTAGATCTCGCCGTACGGGAAGTCTTTCTGCCACAGCTTCACCTTCTCCAGATGGGCCAGGAAGAGGAGGGACATGAACACGGTCACTTCGTCCCAGACGCCGCCCGCCGTCAGTTGGCGCAGAGGAATCGGCTCCCCGTTGAATTGCGTGAGCCGGTGCCACGTGAGGGCGATGTCCTCCGTCAGGTCCTCCCCGTGGACCTTCCGATGGAAGTTCGGGGCGAACTTTCGGATGGCCTGTTCGCGCAACGCATTCAGCTGGAGTTGGATTTCCGATTCCCGGCGGGCCTCGTCGAAGGCGTCCATCAGCTCCATGAGCGTGACGGCCCGGCGTCCTTCCCGACGGATCGCTTCCGTGAGCGGGGTCGCCGTGCCCGCCAGGACGACCTGGTTGTAGTCGAGGTCCGCGGGATCCCGGAACATGTCGAGATCCCAGCCGCCGACGTCGGCCTCGGGCTCCGGGGGCATCGCGTCGAGCAGGACCTTGTCGCTCTGCATCTTCAGGATGGACCATGCCAGGAAGACGAGCTTGCCGGCGGTCACGAAGTTCACGGCGCCGTCTTTCTTGACCTTGTCCAAGAAGAGCTTCGTGAACGGCACGAGGTTGATCTCCCACGGGTCGAGGCGCCGCTCGAGCGCGAGTTCGAACGCCGCGACCACGGACTTCTCGAACGGGTCCCGGACCGCCACGTGCATCCCCTGATCGATCTCGTTCAGCATCGCGAGGTAGCGATTGATTCGCTGGCCGCCCTCCGTCTCGCTGATCAACGCCTTGTGGAAGAGCAGGTGGTTGAGGATCGCCTG
>DASWGO010000064.1:0-6073 GCA_036393695.1 Thermoplasmata archaeon | reverse complement strand
TCGTCGTGGCCGTACGCGTATCCCAAGATCGCGGAGACGGGGACGCGGGCGTGGAGTTGGACCGCCTCCCGCGTGGACCCGGGGAGTTCCCGGCTGCTGAACTTCACCGTGGCCACGGCCGCCAATAGCCGGGACATGCCGCACGGATCGATTTTCTCCCAGTCGAGCTACTTCGTCCGGTTCTCGGTCGATTTCGAAGGCAACGTGAGTGGGACGATGACCCCGTTCCGGATGGCCTCCCGGGGATTCTTCACGGAGGCGCAGTGGAATCTCGCGACGAGCGCGAACGCCACGAATCCCTGCACGCCGCCGTCGTGTCGGGGGAACGTGAACCTGACCGTGCTCGGTGTGGACGGCCTCCTGCCCGACTCCGCCTTCGGAGTGAAAGAACCGATCCCGCGCTGGCCGTTCTACCTGCTGATCGGTCTTGCAGCGCTCTTTCTGGTCTTCGCGTTCCTCTTCTGGGTCGAGGAGAACCCCGGGTCATACCCGAGGGTCGACGCGTGGTGGGCGCGAACCCGCGGGCGGCTGGCGCGAACGATCGCTCCGCTCCGGCGTCGAAGCCCTCCGAAGGCGTGACGAGAAAGGTTTTTACTCGGGGGACCTTTGCTCGCGACATGGCCGAGGTGGCCTTCCCCCGGGCGGTCGCGTTCTGGTTCTACGCCCTCGCGTTCCTCGCGGGAATCCTGTTCTACCTGATCTGGGGATTCACCTACGGCTCGTGGAACCTCTTGCGGCCGGAGTGGGTCGGCGCCTACGCGGTGACGATCGTCCTCGTGGGGTTCGGCATCGTCGGCATGCTCCTCTATCGGAAGTAGGGACCATCGTGGTCCGCCGGTTACAGTTCCCCTTTTGATACCGGCGGGGGAGTAGTTAAGGGTCGTTCGGCGAATCTTTTGTTCTCCTAGAGGTCAACATGCGACCAGCGATTCGATACGACCGCAAGGCGGTATCCCCCGTCATCGCGACGATCTTGCTCGTCGCCATCACGGTGGTCCTCGCCGCGGTCCTGTACGTCATGGTCTCCGGGCTCCTGACGCCGGTCGGGAACGGGCCCCAAATCATGGGGGTCGTCCTCAGCAAGACCGGCGACGGGAAGAACTGGAGCCTCGAGATCGCCTCGACGCCCCTCGGTCTGAGCCCGACAACCGTCCACCTGCAACTCATCTCTCCGGGGGGCCAGACGGCGGTGTACAGAACATTCAGCACGTTGAACTGGCCCGCCGACGGAGCTGCATACTTCGGAAACGGAACGGCGATTGTCGCGGGCGACCGCCTGCTCGTCGACGCGGTTCGATACCCGACCGACTACCAGGTCCTGATTTCCTCGACGACGATCTTGTACAGCGGGACGCTGCGATAGCCCGGCACGGCATTCAGTACGCCTTCGCGGCGTACACGACCTGCTTCGTCTTCTCGCCGCAAACGATGCACTTGCCTTCGAACGGCTCCGGATAGAAGGGAGTCCCGAGGACGCTCATGCCGGTGCGTTCGGTGATTGCTTTCCCGCATGTTTCCTTGCCGCACCAGCCCATGCGGTTGAATCCGTCGCGCGCGTCTTCCAGTTTCGTGATCGTGAAGGTGTTGTCCTGCAGGATCTTCTCGGCCCGGTTCCACATGGCGAGCTGCATGAGCTCGAGGACGGATCGCAGGCGGTCCGGCAGCAATTCTCGCGGGAGTTCCTTTTTCTCGCCCGTGTCCCGTCGGACAACGGTGACCGACTGGTTCGCGAGGTCCCGCGGTCCGAGTTCAACTCGAAGCGGTACCCCCCGGGCTTCCCAGTAGTAGTACTTCTCCCCCGGCCGAATGTCGCGGTCGTCCAGCTTCACGCGCATCCGCTCCCGCAGCTCGAGGAAGAGCCGCTGTGCCTCGAGGAGCATTTCTTCTTGCCGACCCTTCTCCAGGATGGGGACGACAACCGCTTGGACCGGAGCCGCGGCCGGCGGGAGCACAAGGCCTTTCTCGTCCCCGTGGATCGAGATGACCGCGCCTAGGAGCCGCTCGCTCATGCCGTCGGTCGTCTGGTGCACGTACTTGTGCTCGCCCGACTCGGTCTCGTACGTGACGTCGTAGACCTTCGCGAAGTTATCGCGGTACTGGTGGAACGTCGCGACCTGCGCCGCACGTCCGGATGGTAGGAGGGTGTCCGATCCGAGGCTGTAGGCGGCCCCAGGGAACTTGTCCCAGTCCGGCCGCCGCGACACGATGTACGGCAGGGCCAGCATGCGCATGACGCGTTCGTTCATCTGCAGGTTCTCGTGAATTTGTTGCTCGGCGTCCTCGAACGTCGCGTGCGCGGTGTGAGCCTCGAAGAAGTGGATCTCCCGAACGCGCATGAAGGTCCGGGTCATCTTCGTCTCGTAGCGGAAGACCGGGACGATCTGGTACACCTTCAGGGGCAGATCGGCATGGCTGCGGATCCACAACTTGAACATCGGATACATCGCGGTCTCCGATGTCGGCCGGAGGACGAGCTTCACGTCGAGCTCGTTGAAGCCGCCGCGGGTGACCCAGAAGACGTCGCCCTCGAAGCCTTTGACGTGCTCTGCTTCCTTTTTGAACTCCGACTCCGGGATCAGGACCGGGAAGTTGACCTCGCCGTGCCCGGTCGAGTCGAACTCGTCGCGGATCGCTTGGTCGATCAGCTTCATAATCGCCCATCCGTACGGCCGCCAGACGTTCATTCCCTTGATCGGATAGCGCTTGTCGCTGAGCTCCGAGCGCTCGATGACCTCGTTGTACCACTCGCTGAACTCTTCGTCCTTTCGCATGGGAATGCGACCTTCAAAGAGGCATTGCGATAATATCCTTACGGTGGCGGCTTGGCTGCTTCCGGGAACTTGTATCCGCAGAAGAAGCAGGTCACGTCGATGACGTTCACCATCGTGTGGCATCGGGGACAGACTTTCTTGTCCGGCGCGAGTCCCGGTGTGACCGTCGCGGCGCCGACCGGAGGCAGGATGGTCGGGGCGAGCGGAGGACTCGGCGGCGGTCCGGCCGGTGGCACGGGTTTCTTTCGGGCTCGGAGGAATGCGAAGAGCAGGAAGAGACCGAGGACGATGGCAATCAGGACCGCGACGGCAATGGCGAGCGACGATTGCCGGGTCAGGCTCACGGTTCGTGTATCACTCGCATGGGCACCAAAGGGGTCCTCGACGTCGACGCCGTCGACGAAAGCGCGGATCGGTGTCGCGATCGAGAGGGGCGTGCCCGCGCGGTCAAATGCTTGGCCCTGCACGCGCATCGGAATCGGAGGCGGCGCGGAGACGGGAACCGCCAAGAGGAGGGTCGCAGCGACGAAGGCGACGGTGAGGAGGGACGCGAACACCCGAACGCGGCCCGTCATTCCCACATCACCGCAGGGAGACCGGTCCGCGCCACAAGGTTCTCGTTACTTAATGTTTCCGCGGTTGAATCGCACACCGAAGTCCGGGAAAGAGTTTAATGAACCCCGACGTTCGTCGCCCCGCAGGCTCCCACATGGCGGAGATCGTGGAGTGCGTCCCGAATTTCTCCGAGGGGCGCCGCAAGGAGGTCGTCGATGCCATCGCTCAAGCGATCGCCTCCGTGCCCGGCGTTCGAGTCCTGGATCAGGAGATGGACGCGGACCACAATCGGTCTGTCATCACTTTCGTCGGCGATCGCACGTCCGTGGCGGAGGCGGCGTACCGAGTCGCGAAGAAGGCCGTCGAGCTAATCGACATGAACCGGCATCGCGGCGAGCATCCGCGAGTTGGAGCCTTGGACGTCCTCCCGTTCGTCCCGATCGCGGGCGTCACCATGGACGATTGCGTCGCCCTCGCCCGCTCCGTCGGAAAGCGAATCGCCGATGAGCTTCAAGTCCCGGTCTATCTGTATGAGGCCGCCGCGACCCGCCCCGATCGCCGCGCTCTTCCCGATGTCCGCCGGGGCGAGTACGAGGGCCTGAAGACCGAAATCGAGAGGAACCCGGATCGCAAGCCCGACTTCGGGCCACCGCGGCTCCATCCGACCGCGGGGGCGTGCATCGTCGGCGCGCGGCCCGTCCTCATCGCCTGGAACGTGAACCTCCGGACCGCGGATGTTGGCGTGGCGAAGCGCATCGCGAAGGCGATCCGGGAGAGCGACGGAGGGCTGCCAGCCGTGCGGGCGAAAGGATTCGACCTCGCCGATCGAGGGCTCGTGCAGGTCTCCATGAACATGGTCGATTACCGGAAGACGTCACTTCTCCAAGCGTTCGAAGCGATTCGCGCCCTTGCGGCGAAAGAAGGCGTCGAGATCGCGGAGAGCGAGATCATTGGCCTCGTGCCTCTGGACGCGCTCGTCGACGCCGCGACCGCATACTTGAAGCTCGCTCGGTTCCATCGCGAGCAAATCCTGGAGACACGCCTGTGGGAATGAAGGACCGCACGCTGGAGGAGTTCCTGGCCGCCGTCGCGGCACCGACTCCGACGCCGGGTGGCGGAAGCGTCTCGGCGCTTGCGGGCGCGCTGTCGGTCGCACTGAGTCGGATGGTCGCCGGCCTCGCGCGCGGCAAGAAAGGATATGAAGGCGTTGAGGCCGAACTCGCGCAGCTCGAGACGAGGGCGAAGAACACCCAGGCCCGTCTCGAGGCGCTAATCGATGAGGACGCGAAGGCGTACGACGCCGTAATGACGGCGATGCGGTTGCCGAAATCCACGGAGAAGGAAAAGGCCGCGCGGGTGGAGGCGATGCAACGCGCCTACCGGAAGGCCACGGAAGTGCCCCTCGAAACGATGGAGCGATGCATCGAGGCGCTCGAGCTGGCTGAGGCCGCCGTGAAGAAAGGGAATCGCGGAGCCGTGACGGATGCCGCGGTCGCGGTCCTCCTCGCCGAGTCGGCGATCCGAGGGGCCAGTCTGAACTGCTCGATCAACCTCTCATCGATTCGCGACGAGGCATTCCGCACCGAGGCGGAAGAGCGCGTAGAGCGCCTCCTGAAACGCGCAGACGAAATCGGGCACGAGGCCATGGCCGTCGTCACGAGCCGCCTCTAGAATCCCGGATCCGGACGAACCGATCCGCGCAATGTGTCAGCCTCATCTTCCGGAGGTGGGAAAGACTCAAGTCCGGAGACGGGGTATCGCAGAGTCCGGATGGAACGCATTAAGGCCGCGCGCGGGCCGACGCTGCGATGCCAGGGCTGGCGGCAAGAGGCCATCCTCCGCATGCTCGAGAACAACCTCGAGAACGCGGAGAAGCCGGACGATCTCATCATCTACGGAGGCACCGGCAAGGCGGCTCGGAACTGGGACGCATTCCACCGCATCGTCGAGACGCTCCAGACCCTCCGCGACGACGAGACCCTCATCGTGCAGAGCGGGAAGCCGGTGGCGGTCTTCAAGACGCACCGCGACGCTCCGCGAGTCCTCATCGCGAACGCCCACCTCGTGCCGAAGTGGTCGAACTGGGAGACGTTCTACGAGCTCGAGAAGCTGGGCCTGACGATGTACGGGCAGATGACGGCCGGCGGATGGTCGTACATCGGATCCCAGGGAATCGTCCAAGGGACCTATGAGACGTTCGCGGCATGCGCGCGGAAGCATTTCGGTGGCTCGCTGAAAGGCCGACTCGTCCTCACAGGCGGGATGGGCGGCATGGGAGGCGCTCAGCCTCTCGCGATCAAGATGAACGAAGGCGTGTGCCTCGACGTCGAGGTCGACGAGACCCGGATTCGGCGGCGTGTGGCGAACGGGTATTGCGATCGGATCGTCTTCGAGCTCGACGAGGCCCTGGAGATGGCCCACGACGCGAAGGCGAGCGGGACCCCGTTGTCGATCGGCCTCGTCGGGAATTGTGCCGAGGTCCATCCCGAACTCGTAAAGCGTCGGATCCGACCGGACGTCGTCACGGACCAGACGAGCGCGCATGACCCGCTCGGCGGATACATCCCTCGCGGGCTTTCCGTCCAAGACGCCGACGCGTTGCGTTCGAAGGATCCGAAAGAATACGTGCGTCGCTCGCGGGAGTCGATCGCCATCCACGTCCGGGCGATGCTCGACTTCCTCCGGGCCGGGAGCGTCGTGTTCGACTACGGGAACAACATCCGCGGTCAGGCGAAGGAAGCCGGCGT
>DASWGO010000063.1:0-4873 GCA_036393695.1 Thermoplasmata archaeon | reverse complement strand
TTTCCGGCGGTACAGCTCCTCTTCGCGCTCGACGAGCGTTCGTTCTTGATTGCGACGGCCCTCGAGCTCCTTCTCGTACACCTCGCGCTCGCGGGCCTCCTGGGCGATCGCCTGCTCCAGCACCTCGTCCGGGTCTCCGATCCCCTCGACCGCGGCCTCGGGGTAGCTTCGCTGGAGGTGGTCGATGCTGATCGAGGAATGGCCATAGTCGTACGTGCGCACTTCGAGCTGGGCGCGGGCGCTGGCGGCGTCCTTCAGGATCTCGGGGAGGGCCTCGTGGCCCGCCACATCGACCGCGGACCGGTGCTCCGCGAGCACGCCATCCCCTCGCCGGAGGACGAGGATGCCTTGCGACGGGGTGTCGCCGCGAAAGACCGAGGTCTTGAGGACCCCGTTGAACTTCATCGCCCGAAGCTCAGCGAGGATGGACCGGATTACTTCGGGCCCCCCGTCGGCGATTCGTTCCACTCGCCCTGGAGGGACTTCCATCAGGAATGCAGTGTTATTGTCACGTTAAGAAGGTTCCCACGAAATTCTATCCCCATAGACGCTCAATGGCCGGAAAACCGTCATCTATGACGGTCGCTATCGCCTCGGTGCGTTCGTGATGAGAAGAGGGTCATCCGAAGAAAGTGTGACGACCTCTATGAGTGCTGAAACGCTGGGTCGGACTAGTGAAAACGGCTGGATTGCGCTATCTTGACTCGAGGTCTGGGTCCAGAAGCGGTCCACGATGTCTCTGCCCAAACGCGTCGGGCCGAATGCGATGCAGGAAAGTGTTCCTCCACTCGGCGATAATGAAGACACGAGTTGACCTTCGTTTACGCGGACGATGTCCACGGGAGCCCCGAACGAAAGCGTTATTGCTGTGCCGCGTCCTCATCGAACACGCGATGGATTTCGACCGCGACCCCGGGGGCCCCGTAGTCCTTCGTCGCCCGCAAGTGGACGACTTGACTGTCGTCCGCGAAGATCACGTACGTAAGTGCGTCTAAAACTGAACGGCTAAGTTTGTCGAGGTCCGGCCTTTTGTCGGGCCAAACTCGCCTCGTCTTCGGCGCGGACTTCGGCTTGGGAATCCCAAAGTCGAGGACAATCCCGACGGGCCCTGCCCAAGGTTCTTCCGGCGCGTATCGCTGAGCGACGTCTGCAACGAGGCGACGCCAAGAAGGAAGCCCCTTCGCGGTGGACGTGATGACCGGTTTGCCATTCACCATCCAGGACCGATGAGATCCCTGCGCGATCGGGAGACCGTGAACTTGGAATCGGATGACCGCGTCATTCTGAATCGAGCGGGATTCCGACAGGACGACGTCCCCGGGTCTCTTTGCGGCCGGATGGACCGCAGGCGCCTCGGCATCCTTCCGCGTACGCTGGACTTTCATGCTCCCATCCTCAGACTCCGAGGTCGGCGGTTGTCTGACGCCGAGCCGACAAGGTCGCATCTTGTCTTAACATTTGTCCCGGGCTTCGGCCGTCAGACTAGGAGAGACCTCTATTTAGAATCTCCTCGAGGTCGAAGAAACTACTTGATCGCGGTCTTGGCGCGCTCGATGTCGTCCACGACCAGCGCGATTTCGGTCCGACCGTTCTTCGATCCCAAGATGTAGATGGATTGCACATTGATCCCCGCGCGAGCGAGGCGCCTCGCGACCTTCGCCAGCTCTCCCGGCCGATCCAAGAGATCGAGGTTCAGGATGTCGCTCAGCTCGTACTTCAAGCCCGCATTCGTCAAGGCCTTCTGCGTCGTCTGCACGTCCGAGGTCACGACGCGAAGGAACGACGAATCGTGTTTTGACTCGCTCGCGATCGCCCGGATGTTGACAGCCCCGTTCGACAGGGCCTCCGTCACTCGAGCCAACTCACCGGGTTTGTCGGCCACGAAAACTTTGAACTCCTTCGTTTCACTCCCCCCTCGTCCTCGGCGTAGTGAATCGGCGGGGCCGCTACAAAAGGATTCCTCACCGCCGATGCGCGGTCACGGCACGAGCCGGACCCGATCGTGGGGGAACAGGATGGCCTCTCGGATGTTCGGGAGGTCGAGGAGCTTTTGCACGAACCGGTCGAGCCCGAATCCCCAGCCGCCGTGCGGGGGCATGCCGTATCGGAACGCTTTCAGGTAGAAATCGAAGTTGTCCGGGTTCAGGCCCTTCTCCTTCACTCGCGCCAGAAGGACGTCATACCGATGCTCCCGCTGTCCTCCGGAGGCCATCTCGTCTCCCTTATACTCGAGGTCGAACGAATACGAGTAATCGGGTTCGTCGGTCTTGGCCATCACGTAGAACGGCTTGATGGCCGTCGGGTACTCGGTGACGAAGTAGAGTTCGCGACCCTCCCGCCCCATCTCGTGACCAAGGATCTTCTCCCCCTCTGTATCGATGTCCTCTCCGTCGCGGAGGCGCTTCCCGCCGCCCCGGAGAATCTCGAGCGCTTCCGGATACGGGAGGCGTTTCAGCGGAAGTCCCGGCCGTTTCGGATCAACTTGCAACAGCGCGAGCTCCGCCTTACAGTCGGCCCGGACCTGCTCGATCGCGGAATCGACGGCGCTCTCGAGGAACGGGAAGAAATCTTCCTGGCGTTCGATCCAAGACACCTCGCCGTCGAAGGAGGTGAACTCGGTCACGTGCCGCACGGTGTCGGATGGCTCGGCGCGGAACGCCGGGGCGATCTCGTATACCCGGTCGAGGCCCGTCGACATGAGCATCTGCTTGTACAGCTGCGGGCTCTGGCTTAAGAACGCGCGGCGCCCGAAGTAGTTCGTTTCGAACAACGTCGCGCCGCCCTCCGCGCCGGCGCCCGCGAGTTTGGGCGTCTGCACCTCGATGAATCCCTGGCGATCCAGGTACGAACGGAACGCCGCCGCGACGACCGACCGCACCCGGAAGATGGCCCGGCGATCGGGTTTCCGGAGATCGAGCGGGCGGTTGTCGAACCGAGTGTCCATGTCGGCGCCGACCTTGTCCGCGATCGGCAGAGGCAGCGGCGCGGCGGCGGGGCTGAAGACATCGAGTGCGGTTGCGGTGAGTTCCCAACCGTTTCGCACCTGGGGATTCGGCTCGATTCGTCCGCGGACCGCGACGACGCTCTCCCGGACGACCTTCGATGCGCGGTTGAAGAGATCCGGATCCGCCTTCTTCTTGATTGTCGCCTGGAAGGTGCCGTCCCGCTGCCGGACGATCAGGAAGGCGATGCCCCCGAGATTCCGAACGTCCTCGACCCAGCCCGCCAGCGTGGCGTCCTGGCCATGGTCCGCTGCCGTAATCGTCGAAAACGATCGGAAAGGAGCCACTCGTTCGGAGAATGGACCGCGGTAATAAAGATTGCACGGATGGCCCGGCCTCGAGGGACGGAGCGCCTATCGAAGGACGCTGACCTTCTTCTCTTCGGGCGGGACCATCTGCATGTGGGGGTACGCGAACTCGACGCGGTGCTCGTTGCTGAATTTCTCCAGGACGCGCTTCACCAGCCGGGTCCGATATCCGCCCTTCGCGAAGACCGGGCAGAAGTAGACGAGCGTGAGATCCACGGAGGAGTCTTTCAGTCCCCAGCCGACGCGCGGCTCCTCGGCCATGTAGTCCGCCAGGTCGGCGAACTCGTACTTCGATCGCAGCTGGCCGCGGTTCTCGCGCATCATCGGGCCGACGATGTCTTCCGCGGCCTCGAGGATCAACTTCTCTGCGAGCTTGTGGTCGCTCTCGTACGTGATGCTCACGGTGAGCTGGTCCCAGACGAACGGGGTGTCCTTCGTGTAGTTGAACACGTTCCCCTTCAGGACTTGGCTGTTCGGGATTGTGACATAGCGGCCGGTGAAGCTGTCCCCGTACAGCAGACCGCCGAACTCGCGGAGCGTCGTGTTCATCGGGGTGATTTCGACGACGTATCCTTTCGACTGGTTCATCTCGATCCGGTCGCCGAGTTTGTAGAGGCCCATCGTCACGAGGATGACCCAGCCAACGATGTTGAGGAGCGGCTCCTGCAAGACGTAGATCAGCGCCGCGGTGACTAACCCGGTCCCCAGCAGGCTGTATCCTTGCGTGCCGCCGCCGAGGAGGACGAAGAGGACCAGGGCGATCGCCGTGCCCCAAACGACATACGACACGAGTTGGAAGTGAGCGAAGATGTCTGCCTCGTATCGCACATGCGTCCGTAGGGCGGCGCGGAACACTGGACGGAGCACCTCGAGGAGGGCCTTCGTCGCCACAAGGATCGGGATAATGTAGATCCACGGAGCCAACGACCTGAGGTCCAAGCTCGGAGAGGGAAGCCCCGGGATCGCGACGATCCCGCCGAGGACGAAGATCCCGAGCAGGATAACGAGCGTGATGCCGACCCAGAGGAGGGCTCGCGCTTGACGCCAGGCCGCGACCTTCACAGATGGAGCGAGCGTGGGCCGCGTTATTTAATGACGGTGCCGAGGTTATCACGGCTGAAAGGGGGCACGCCATCGGGGCGACGAAGGTCGACTCGCCGGGGTGCGCGCGGACGACGAGACCGAAAACTCCATGGCACCGCGCGATGTCCGTCCGGCGCGGGTGGCGGGCGTGGGCGAGCACGTGATCGAGGTCCGCGGCCTCGTGAAGCGGTATCCGGACATCACGGCCGTCGACAGCATTGACTTTGAAGTCAACCGCGGGGAGGTGTTCTCCCTGCTCGGACCGAACGGCGCCGGCAAGACGACCACCGTCGAGATCCTGGAGGGCCTCCGCGACCCGACCGCGGGAGAGGCCCGCGTGCTCGGGGAAGACGTCCGCTCCGGGTATCGTCGGATCCGGGAACGGGTCGGGGTGCTGCCGCAGGACTTCGAGCCGTTTGACCGACTGCGTCCTCGGGAAGCCGTGGCGTACTGGGCGCATCTCTTCGACCATGCGGTTTC
>DASWGO010000062.1:0-1733 GCA_036393695.1 Thermoplasmata archaeon | reverse complement strand
ATGACGTTGATCGCCACGGACTTGCCCTTGAGCAGATCGTCGTAGAGATGAACGGTAGCGCCTTCCTGTGTGGTCAGCGGGACGTTCGGAAAGTAGTCCGCGCCCCAGCGATTGGCTGCAAACGCAGGGTCGATATGCAAGAAAACCACGGCAGCGGTAAGCAACGCCGCCGTGACGCTTCCTCGGGTACTCCCTCGCATGGTATTCAACTCCTCCTGCCGCGCGAGTCGACGCCGGCGAGCCGCCCGGGTGGGCGGTCGCCGGCCGACCCTTCAGTTGGTCTCAGTTCGGGAAGTACGGAGCGGTGATCGTGGCCGTTCCCTTCGTGATCGCTCCGGTGTTCGTGTCGAAGCTCAGCGCGAAGGACGCGACCCCCGAGCGCACCGAAGACATGCCCGTCGAAGACACGCTCATCGTCGTGCCCCGGGAGAACGGGAAAGTGATTTCGACCGTATCGGTGCTGAAGAGCCGCCTGTACGCGCTGGTTCCATTTCCCCCGGCGGTATACCTCGCCCCGCTCGACGACCCGGTGCCCGACACGCCGGACAAGTCGACGGTCAGGATAACGGCCGGTGGAAGATTGAATTTGCTGGTATCCAACACCAGCTCGCTCGAAACCTGCGCCTGACCCGAGAACGCGACGTTTTCCGGCAGACCTCTCACCGTGCCCGAAACCGGGATGAGAGCGATGGTCGGGGTTAAAGCCGCGCGGGCGGGCGTGCCTGCCCACCAGAGGAGCCCCGACAGAACCACGGCGAAAAGCGACAGCACCACAGCACCAACTGACGATCGACGTATCTTCATGTTTCGTTCCTTCTCGATTCGTTCATCTTAGCAAAGCCCCGCTTGCCCCTGCGTTGCTCCGCGCCCGAGCGCGCGGAGCAACATCGCGGCTAAATGTTCGGAAGAACGGTCGGAGCTTGGAACCTCACACCCTGCGGCGTCGGGATCGGGGTCGGCAGCGGCCTCAGGAACGGAGTTCCGCCGTCGTCGATCTCCCAGCGCAGCAGCATGGCGTTGTCCTCGTGCAAGGTGTTGTGGCAGTGCTCCATGAACATCCCGCCGAAGTCCCGGAACTGCATGGTGATCTGGACGCTTCCGTCCGGGCGGAGGCGATAGACGTCCTTGCGTCCCTTCTCCCACGCCGGCACGCTGCTCGCGCTTCCGTTTCGTTTGAGGACCTGCCCCTCCTCGAAGTGGATGTGGATCGGGTGATCCCAGCCGCCGCCGTCGTTCACCAGATTCCAGATCTCGCGGGTACCAAACCTCGGCGCCGCCGAGACTCGCCCGAAGTCCGCGTCGAGCTTGTCTCCGCCATCCGTCCCGATGCCCCAGGGGCCGCGGAACGAAGTGACGGGATCGTTGGTCGTCTGTTTGGCGCCGTCTCCGAACACGAACGTGCGCGTCCTTGCCACGGGAATCGCGGACAAATCCGGGTTCGGGATCATGACCGCAGGCACCTGGCTCACGTCGGGCTGGGCCGGATCGCGGACGACGCGGAACTCGAGGAACTTGCCTACGCAAGGATCGCTCGAGCTGCCCGAGAGCGCTTGGGACAGGGAAAGGCTCGATGACGGCAACTTGCCGTCCTCGTGCTGGAGGAGGTTCACCATCGACACCGTTTGCCCAATGCTGTAGCGAGAGAAGTCGATGACGATGTCGTAGCGCTCCGCGATACCCAGCTCATCGGTTTGAGTGATGACCACTGGGCTCGGCAGCAGGTTGCCGTCGTT
>DASWGO010000061.1:0-4466 GCA_036393695.1 Thermoplasmata archaeon | reverse complement strand
GCGAAGCGACAGAACTTGCGGTCCGTGGGCATGCCTATTGAACCCCGCCCCGCGCTTTTCAACCTTGCTGCGGGACCGCTGTCCTCGGTTCGCCGGAGTTCTCTGGAGACGGTCGCAAACCTTTTATAACCCGCGCCACTTCGACGGCCGCTTCTCCGAGGACGGGGAGCCGATGACTGATGACGTCCCGCGGCCGCGGGGCGGAAGGAGGTCTCCACGATGGCCAAGCCAATGTACGTTCGCTTCGAGATGCCGAAAGAGCTCGTCGACAAGACCTATCAATCGATCGAGCTCGCGAAGGAGAGCGGGAAAGTCCGCAAGGGGACGAACGAGGTCACGAAGCTCGTCGAGCGAGGCGAGGCGCAGTTCGTCGTGATGGCCGAGGACGTCCAGCCGGAGGAAATCCTCGCGCATATGCCCCTCCTCTGCGAGGAGAAGGGCGTGCCGTACGCGTACGTGCCGAGCAAGCAGGAGCTTGGCGTCGCGGTGGGCCTGGGCAAGGCGACCGCCTCGATCGCGATCCTCGACCCAGGCAAGGCGAAGCCCGTCATCGATGACGTCGCCTCGAAAATCCGCGCGATGAAGAAGTGACGATTCCTCGGACATGCGGGTGAGAGAACATGGCGGACGATGACAGCATTCCCGCGGAGGTCGTTGAGGTCGTCGGCCGGACCGGGATGACGGGAGAAGCGGTCCAAGTCAAGGTCCGGGTGCTCGACGGTCGCGACAAGGGCCGCATCATCACGCGCAACGTGAAAGGGAGCATCCAGGTCGGAGACGTGCTCATGCTCCGCGAGACCGCGCGCGAGGCCCGCAAGCTGTCGGTCCGGTGAGTCGATGCCGACCCGACGTTCGTGCTCCTTCTGTGGCAACGAGATCGAGCCCGGGACGGGCAAGATGTTCATCCGCAAGGATGGGACCGTCTTCCTCTTCTGCTCCCATAAGTGCCAGGCTAACATGCTGAAACTCGGGCGCGTGCCGCGGTGGACGCCTTGGACGCAAGCGTTCCGTCGAGCGGCCGGCCGAGTCGCCGCCGAGGAGGCCGTCGCGGTCGCGGAGGAAGCGCCCGCGGCGGGGCTCGCGGTGGAAATCACCATCGAGACCCCGAAGGGAAAGGACATCCCGGCCGACCTGTCGGACCTGATCGACAAGCGGATCGGACCGGACCTTTCCCGAGGAGAGCTCGAGCGACACTACTCGGACTTCGTTGCCAGCGACGCGTTCCAGACGTCGATCGTCGGCTGGTCGAAGAAGAAGCACGGTGCCAAACCCGTCACGCGCATCGACAAGGCGGAGTTCCTCGCATGGAAGGATTCGCCGGAAGGGCGACGGACGTTCAAGTCCTGGCTCGATGGCCGATGGCAACAGGTGAAGGGCCGCAAGCGGGAGCCCGCGGAGGAAGAGGAGGCCCCCGCCCCGACCGCAAAGAAGGCGAAGAAGGGGACGTGAACGTGGCCGAACGCACCTTTGTCCTCCTCAAGCCGGACGCGGTGCAACGCGGCCTCATCGGAGAAGTCGTGTCCCGATTCGAGCGCCGCGGTCTGAAAGTGACGGCGCTGAAACTCATCCGCGTGAGTCGCTCCCTCGCAGAGACGTACTACGCGGAGCACAAGGGGAAACCGTTCTTCGAGCCGCTGATGGCATACGTCGGTGCGGGGCCGGTCGTCGCGATGGTCCTCGAAGGCGACGGCGCGGTCGCCGCGGTCCGGAAGATGATGGGGAAAACCAACTCCACGGAGGCAGAACCGGGCACGATTCGTGGAGATCTGGCGCTCACGATCGGTCGCAATGTCATCCACGGTTCCGACTCGGGCGACAGCGCGAAACGGGAAATCTCGCTGTTCTTCAAGCCGGATGAGATTCACGCGTACACGCGAATCGATGAGCCTTGGTTAAGGGAGTAGTCGGGTCCAGACCAAGGATAGGCCAAACGTCACACGTGGCGCCGGAGGAGGATGCGAGCTTAGCCGTCTCGGAATCGCCTAGTTTTCGACTGGGTCGCCAGGTAGGCAAGACAAGGTGCGGCAATCAGGGGGGTTCCGATCACGATGAGCAGGATTGCGAAGAAACCCGCGCGGTAGGAAACCCAAACAAAGACTCCGCCGTTCACAACAATCAGGCCGCACACCGAAAAAGGGAGTACGACCCGGAGCGGCCCTCGGATCGAGGCACTCCGCATCAGGTAGATCGAAATCCCGAGGGGTACGAGCGGCACGGCCCAGCCGACCGCGTTGGCGAAGCTGCTCTGGTGCATCGCAATGTTGAGCGCCGCGAGGAACCAGTAGAGCGAGATGACGAAGAGCATGATACCTATGATGACCCGGGCGATTCCGCTCACCATGCCAAAACCTCATTCTTCCAGCTCCGCATATTCCTTCTGTAAAAGGTTTCCTCCGATGATTCGGGACCGCATTCTTCTAATACCGTCGGTTTCTTGGTCCGGCCGCGATGGCTTCCATTCGCCAGCCCATCGTGTCCGTCCTGGGACACGTGGACCATGGCAAGACGACCCTCCTCGATCGGATTCGCGGCACCGGCGTGGCGGGTCGCGAGGCCGGAGGGATCACGCAGCACATCGGGGCAACGGAAGTTCCGCTCGCAACGATCCTCGAGATGTGCGGGGACCTCGTCAAAGGGCGATCGTTCCGCATCCCTGGCCTCCTCTTTATCGACACACCGGGCCACGTGGCCTTCTCGACCTTGCGCGCCCGCGGCGGTGCGCTCGCCGACCTCGCGGTCCTCGTCATCGACGTCAACGAGGGATTTCGTCCGCAGACGATCGAGAGCCTGAACATCCTGCGGCGCTACAAGACCCCGTTCGTCGTTGCCGCGAACAAGATCGACATGGTGCCCGGATGGAGGAAGCACGAGGGGCAACCGTTCGTCCGCTCGTACCAGGATCAACCCGAATCCGCGCGGGAGGAGCTCGACCGCCGGATGTACGAACTCGTCGGTCGACTGTTCGAGCACGGATTCTCCGCCGACCGGTACGACCGGATCGAGGACTTCAGGACGAATCTGGCGGTGATCCCGGTCAGTGCGAAGTTCGGTGAGGGCATTCCGGACTTGCTGCTCACCCTTATCGGCCTCGCCCAACGGTTCCTCGAGGAACAACTTGCGATGGCGGAAGGGCCGGCGGTCGGCACGATCCTCGAGGTGAAGGAGGAGAAGGGCCTCGGGATCACCCTCGACGCGATCATCTATCAGGGCACGCTCTCGAAAGGCGACGTGATCGTCTTCGGGACCGCGGCTAAGCCGGGGACGACGAAGGTGAAGGCCCTCCTCAAGCCGAAGCCCCTCGATGAGATTCGGGACCCGCAGGAGCGGTTCGACTCGGTGAAGACCGTCTCCGCCGCGGCCGGAGTCAAGATTGTCGGGAGCGGGCTCGAGAAGGCCGTCGCGGGCGCGCCGATCCGCGCGGCGAAAGATCATCTCGCGGCCGTCATCGAAGAGGTCGCGAAGGAATCCCAGGTCTATATCGAGACGCAGGACGAAGGGATCCTCGTGAAAGCGGACGCGATCGGTTCCCTCGAAGGACTCGCGTACGAGTGCAAACAGGCTTCGATCCCCATCAAGTTCGCCCGGCTCGGACCGGTCTCGCGACGGGACGTCACGGACGCCGCGACGGCGAAGAATCCGTTGAACCGCGCGATCCTCGCCTTCAACCTGGAGATTCTTCCGGACGCGAAGACCGCTCTCCGAGAACATCCGGACCTGAAGTTGCTCGAGAACGATGTGATCTATCGGCTCATCGAAGACTATCAGGCGTGGCGGGACGAGCGGAAGCGACAGCTGTCCGAGGCGGGCCGCAAGGAGATCGCGTACCCCGCGAAACTCCTCTTCCTCGGCGAGCACGTGTTCCGGACCTCGAAGCCTGCGATCTTCGGCGTCCGCGTGCTGGCCGGTCGAATCCGTCCGGGGGAATCCATCATGCGGGCGGATGGTCGGCCTCTCGGCCGCATCAAGACGATCCGCAGCGGGGAGAAAACCCTCGAAGGCGCGAACCAAGGACAGGAAGTCGCAGTCTCGGTGGATGGCATCACGATCGGGCGGCAGATCAACGGCGGCGACGTGTTGTACGTGGACCTCCCGGAAGCGGATGCCCGGGCGCTCCGCGGGCGGACGGACCTGACCCATGACGAGCTCGTGGCGCTCGACGAGATCTGCGCAATCAAGCGGAAGGAGGACCCATTTTGGGGAATGTAGCGGAGCTTCAAGCGCAGCTGCCGCAGCGACATTTGTGCAAGGACTGCGACAAATGGTATGGTCAGGAGGACGACGAGTACGGCCCCTGCATGTACAAGCATCTCCGCAAGGACAAGCGCTACGTCACGTACGGATACCACGAGTGCGACGAGCCGGAAGAGCTCGAGCGACGGGTGAGGTTGTGGAAGGCACACGGATCCGAAGACTCGAGGAGCGGGACATCGACGCCGCGATCGCCCTGACGGACCTCGAGGCGTGGG
>DASWGO010000060.1:0-7904 GCA_036393695.1 Thermoplasmata archaeon | reverse complement strand
CGCCTTCGAGCAGGTCGTCAGCTTGGCAACGGACTTGCGGCGTTCCAGGATGACGTCGCCCGTCTCGAAGCCGCCGATGTCGACGGCCTCCCGCGCCGCGATGATAATCTTCTGGGCCACGTTCGTGCCGATCTCGGCGGCGTCCGCGACCATTGTAGGCGATGCTACCGCCAGCCCCATGAGATCCGTGAATCCTGCCTCTTTCAGCTTCTCCGCGGTCGCCGGGCCTACGCCGGGGAGTTCTTCGATGGACTTGAGCGCGACGGCCACCTTTTCACCCGCCTTCTCATCCCGGACCATACTTAAGGCGGTAACACGGGGGGATGGGTGAAACTATCGTTTTTCACGTGTGAAAAATGGAGATGACTCGCTGGATTAGTGACTCTCTAGTTGAACCGGATCGCCATGTCCGGAGCCCCGAGGAAACGCGCCAAATCGTAGGCTTCCTCCTTCGCCTTCGCTCGCGTTTCCTTCTTGAAGGCCGTAAACATCTTGACGTCCACTGCAAGATTGCGAGGGTGACGCTGATAGGACCACGTCCCGGCAACACGACCATCCACCAGGACGACCGGAGCGAGCCATCCTTGATCCTTGTATACCTGCTTGTAGTGGGCTCGGTCGACGAGGTGCTCTCGGTCCCGATGCCCGAGTAGGAACGGGTCGAAGCTCGGAAGCAGCCGTACGATTCCGGCCTCGCACGCCGCCTTTTCCAGGTCCGGGAGATCCTTCCTCAACAGGAATCCGCGCCGGCGGCCCGTGTCCACCTCGACGAGCTCGTCCCGGAGCCGGTCCAAGATGACTCGGATCCGCCGAACATACACGCCGGACCAGGACCACAAATCCTCCGCATCGGCTGGGCCGAACGCGCGTAGGTGCCGCCGAACCACCGCGTCCTCGGCCTCCTCTTCCTCCGGCATCGATCGGGGCTCGTGAAGCCAGCGATCCAGTCTCGTGAACGTGATCTCCTGTCCATTGCTCGGACCGAAGCATACGAGGCCGCGCATCACGGCGGGGCGGACGAGTTGCCACGACGTGTTGGATCCCGTCGTCTCCCGTCCCCACCCTCCATCGAACCAATCCTTCGTCTTCGCCCCCAGCCTTTTCGCCAAATAGCCAACGAGCTGGGCCCGCGTGAGCGGGCCATTCTTGAGAGCGTCGAGGATCATCGCCGTGGTCTCCTCCTCCTTCAAACCCGCGCCCTGGATCCATCTCTGCTCTCGCGGCAGCCTCGTCGGCATGAGACCGCGGAGATACAGAAGGAGTTCGTTCGATGCAAGAAGATGCAACGCCCCCCGCATAGACCATGTCTTGACGATAGTCCGCTTGTGCACGAGGGCTTGCTCGACGTCGTCGACGGTCAGCTGGCGGAGGCGGGCCCAGAGGGCAATCCGGGCCATCGCGGTCACCTGGGCTTGGACTCCGCAGACGTCTCCGACAACGGCCGTGAGCCGGTTGCTCGGGACGCGGAGGTCGAGATGGTGGCGGTGGATGCGAAAAGCGGAAAGCTGAGCGTCACTGAATGAGGACCTGTCCCTTTCTTCGTTCACCTTTCTTCAGCCGCGAGAAACTGCGTTCGTCATCCTAAGGGTTTGGGGCATCCCGAGGCGAATGCTTGGGCGGAGGCGAACACCCCCCGCGGTCGCGGGGCTACGCCGGGGAGCTCCTCGAAGAACTTGAGCCCGAGGGCCACCTTTTCACCCGTCTTCTTATCCCGGACCATCCTAAGGCGGTAACACAGGAAGATGGGTGAAACTATCGCGAAAGTGAAGGATCAATGGCTCCCAAAAGCTCCCCGCGTTCTGAGGGCTGCCGAAACCCGGAGTCTCCGCCTCGCGAAGTGCCATTCTACGGCCGGACGGCGACACCGTGAATCGCGAAGGGCGAGGGCGGCGCGAGATCAATGTAGTCCACCGTGAGGCGCGCCATATTAATGATGGCGAGCTTCCCAGCAGCCCGGAGGCTCACGTACACGTTGTTGCCCTGCACCCCGATACCGTCTGGCCGGTCGTTGTTGGCCCCCGGAGTGGGGTTGAGGTCCAGCGGGAAGGCGGTTGAAGTGGCGAGGTCGATCACTTCGACTTGATCGGCCGCAGGGGACGAGCCGATGGCGGTTCTCTCATCCGGCAACACGCTGAAGCTGTGCCAGCTCGCCGCGTCGAGCGAACCAAGATCCGTCAGTGTGTCCGTGGTTGTATCGAGGCGGTAGAGGTGCCCTGGGCACGTGCCGACACCCGTCATGGGGTTGCAGAGTGTATCGCCGCCTCCCGTGGAGGCGATGAAGACGGTCTGGCCGTCGTGAGATTTGGTCATCCCGCAGGCGATGAACCCGTCCGTCGGGAGCGTCCCCAGCAGCGTCATCGTCGACACGTCGACGATCGCAATGCCGCTCGGGAGCAGGGACACATAGGCCCGCAGGCCATCGTTACGGAACACGGTGCAGATGGGTGGCTTCGCGAGCGACATGCTCCCTAGAATGTTCCACGATTCCGCCGCTTCGTCGGCGGAAACTTTGGTGAGGGTCTTATCGTGCATGTTCGCGACGAGGAGAAGGGACCCGTCAGGGGAAGGCTTGGCTTGGTGCGTTCCAGACATCCCGATGGAAAGGATCGTGACAATCTGGCGGTCGTTCGCCCGGACGACAATCAGGTTCCCCATTCCGAGGTCCGCGACGTACGCGAATGCGCCGTCGGGTGAGAACGTCGTAATGTGAGGACGCGTGCCCGTGGGGAGGACGATCGTCTCTATGCTCGCCCCGTGGAGGACCGCCCGGGGGTGCACGATGAAGAGCTGGCCTCCGTCCTGGTTCGTTATCCAGATCTCGCCGTTCTCGTCTCCGCCTCCTGCGGCAGGGCCAGATGTCGCGCGCGCGGGCGTGACGAAGACCACGGATGCCATCATCAAGACCAGCATACAAGCGAATGCAGCTCTAACTTTCATTTCTCGCACACTCCATCCAGATAGATGTTGGCTGTAGCTTGCACATGGAAGGCCCCTACGACTGCCGATTACGCGAAAATGGAGGCGGTGTAGATGTCCGTGTTCCCATTCCCGGGCAAACCATTTCGACCGTCCGTCCACGCAGGGTGAGCCACCTTCAACGTCGAGGCGATTTGGTTGTAGTCCCCGACGAACCCAAGGACCGCAGGGTCGAAGGGCACGTCGCTCACCCGCACATTGACGAAGGTCACGCCTCCGTCCGTTGACCCGGCGTAGTACCGGCGGAGCAGGTAGTCGTTTGGATCATCGCGGCGATCGAAGAACGAAAGGTCCACGCGACCGTTCGGGGCGACTGACACCCACGCGTCGAACTGGGCACTCGTGCCGCTATCGTCGTTCACTCGACGGATCGTCGACCAAGTCTTCCCGCCATCGTCTGAAGCCTTCAGGAGGATGTCCGCGTTGCCGGAGCGCTGATCGGACCAGGTCAGGTATAACCGGCCGCTGTGCGTCCCTCGGCTCGTATCGATGGCAAGGACAGGAAACGAAGAGGCTCGGAATGGCGCGTTGGGCAGCTGGATCGGGGCAATGGCGTCCTCGATCACCCACGGTGCCTGGAAGGAACCACCTCCGTCCAGGGAGACCGTCATCCAGAATTTCTCCCGCGGAACACCATCCACGCCCTGGAATGGCTCGTCCCAAGCGGCATAAACCACGCCACTCGGCCCGACGGCGACGATTGTATCTCCGTAGAGTCCCTTGAAGTCATCGCTTGGAATGGGGCCGCTTACTCTGATCGTCGACCAAGTCATCCCGCGGTCGCGGGAGGTCCCCACCTGAACGTCCTTCGAAGAGGCCAGACCGACGAGGGAGTGCCAAATTACGTAGACATTGCCGTCTTGGCCGCCGCCCGTGTTGTCTACAGCCATCTGGGGATGGTCAGGGAAAGGGTTCAGACCTGATCCCGAGGCCAAGATCGAGGGCTCATTCCAGGTAAGGCCACCGTCGTCCGAGCGGGAGAGCGCAAGCGTGAAACCATGCGAGCTCTGCAAGAACGTCGGCCCTTTCCAAAAGATGCCACCGGCATAGGCAGCGCCGCGGCCGTCGAACGCCACAATTGGATCGGCTCCTTCTTGGAATCCAGTGAGGACTCCCGTCGGCCCACCTGGGAAGCCGGGGAGCAATTGGGGGAGCCACGTCTTGCCGCCGTCAGTCGACGTGAACACTCCGATCCAGTTCGTCACGCACAGGGATGTACTCGAAATGGAGCAGGATGTAGATGTGAGGCGTCCGTCATTCGTGCCGATGATAAGGTTCTTGTCATCAACTGGGTTCGCCGCGATCGCGACTTCCGCTTGGACGCCGGGGTTATTGAACACCTGGACGTTCGGTCCAACGCGAAACCCGGCCGTTGTGGTTGCAGCTAGGCTCGAACCGGGCATGACAACGAAGATGAAAGCCAACACGGCAAAGGTTGCCAGACCCGGCCAGACTCGCTTCGTGTAGTTCATGAACTCGCCCCTGACGCTACTTCACCGTCACCGTGAAACACTCGCTTCGAAGCTCTTGACTCGCGTCTAGGCTTCCGTCCGCGTTGATTTTGATGACTTGCCACTGGACATCGAATGTCACGCCCGAGACGAACCGTGTTGGCGCTGGTGGAGCAATCTCGAAGTGCAGCGCGCCGGCCCCGCCGGCCGAAGTGCTCAAGACATCACTGACAGATCGCCAAGCCAGGCTCAAGGCGTCAACCGCAGGGCATCGACCATCGGGACTTCCGATGTCACCTGGATCGACAGCGCGCGCCACCCGGTAGCTCGCGTCGGCGAGCGCCCTTTCGATATTGACCGTTCCCTGTACGTGGAACGTTCGCACGCCGTCCGCATTGAGAGGCTCTTCCGCGGTCGGAGCGACCTCGATGACTCCAGCACCTTGACCGGCTTTCGCCGTCAACATGCTCGATCCGCTGAACCGGTCACCCCGAGCGGTCAGGGTCATAAGGAGGCTGAAGGCGACGAGCAGGGCGAGCGAGCACGAGGCGGACAACCTCATCCCTCGCCTCCTGAGCCCGCGGGGCAGTCGAAGCCTCTTCGAATTCTTGATCGAATCCACCGAGGCCAAAAGCGGTCGTGCCGCGGGTGAATGCTAGGTTGGCCAAAATTCGGCAGACCCGAAACCATTATCATCGGTCACTCCGCTAGTTCCCGGGGGATGCTTTGGACTTCCTTCGGCTCCTTGCGAGTCGCGAGAACCTCGCGATCTTATCCGCTCTGGCGGTGAACCCCGAATACCCCCGGAGGCTCGCGGGCCGACTGCATCGCGGAGAGGCGCATGTTGCCCAGCGTCTCCGTACTCTCGAGGAGGCTGGCCTTCTCCAGGGCAGCTGGGCTCGCGAGGGTGGGAAGAACGTCAAGCTTTACCGTCTCAAGACGAGAGAGTTCACCCTCGCGATTAACGAAGAAGGTTACCAAGTTCAGGCACAGACGACGGAGATCGACACGACGCCTTACACTCTCGAAGGCGTGCCGCCGCGGTGTCCGATATTCGGCCGAGAGCAAGAGCTGGCTAGGCTGTCCAATCCCAGCTCTCGCTTCTCCATGATCGTCGGGTTGCCTGGGATGGGCAAGACGACGCTCGCGACCGAGCTTGCGCATCGGCACGGCATTCAACGAGTCGTCTGGCATACGTTCACGCCCTTCGACTCTGCGTTGCGGCTTCTTGGGTTGGCGAGGCGATGGCTTGCCTTTCTCGATCCGTCAAGAAGCCAGGAGTACGAGAGGGCAAATTGGGACATCTCCGATCTGCTGGACCGTGTAACCGATGGACTTTCCCGGCACCGGACCCTCATCATCCTAGACGACTACCAGAAGATTCGCGACGACAGCATTCACGAGATCGTCCGCCGCTGGCAACGGACACTCGAGAGTGCGAAGGTGGTCGTCCTTTCTCGTAATCGTCCGCCGTTTGACTTGGACACAACGACGCACCTTATCACGTTGCCCGGTTTGGATCGGGCCGCAGCCCTTGGGCTGCTGAAAGAATTCGGCCTGACCGCGTCCTCTGCCGAATTCCTCCGACTGGAACGCGCGTTCGGCGGGCATCCGCTCTCCCTCCGACTCTACGCCCAGCAGCCTGACAACGGTCCCGGCGCCGCACGATCCG
This sequence comes from Thermoplasmata archaeon, assembly GCA_036393695.1. Classification (GTDB taxonomy): domain Archaea; phylum Thermoplasmatota; class Thermoplasmata; order RBG-16-68-12; family RBG-16-68-12; genus RBG-16-68-12. The sequence goes on along the minus strand of DASWGO010000060.1, from coordinate 1,805 downwards.
TTGGCGCTGATGTAGGACGCGAGGCTTTCCACGCTTTGGATAGAAGCACCCAGCACGTACTCCTGGCGTTGGCGTGTGTGAGGCGACCCCTCGGCTTGAAGGACATTCGGTTCCTCACGGGCCTGAAAGACCCAAGCCTGCCACTGGCCGTCCTCGAGCGACGGGCGATGATTCGTTCTGAGGGACTCGTCTACAGGATCCATGATGTCCTCAGGGACTCCCTCTCTTCGACCGTCGCGTCTCATCCTGAGATTCACCGGCGTGCGACCGCCCTCTTCCTGCCCTCCGAACGGGGGGACGACATCGTGGAAGCGCTGTATCACGCAACAAAGGCGGAAGACTGGTCCGTCGCGGGCAATCTGCTGGAACTGGATCTCGCGGGAGAGCGGGAGATGCCTTCGACCAGCGTCAATGCAGCGGTCTTCCTCGAGATCCTGAATGAGATTCCGCCCGACAAGCTCGATGCGCGTCATCGGGCGATGTTTCATCGGAGCCACGCACTCGCACTGCTGGGAATCGCCAAGACGCCCGCGGTAATCCGCGAACTCGAGACTGCGCGCCAGATCGCGGACCCATTGGGTGATCCTCGTCTCCTCAGCTGGGTGTTGTCGCCGCTCGGCTACTATCTGGGAAACACCGGCCGCATGGTGGCCGCGGAGCGAGTCCTTGCGCGGAACCTTCGCCTTCTGGAGTCGACCGGGAGTCTGGCGGACAAAGCGGACGCACGCTTCATGCTCGCGCTGCTCTACGATCGGCAGGGAAACCACATGCGCGCAAAGGAGTATTGGCGCCGCGCCCTCGAGGTGGCACGTCAGACAGGGAACAAGCGACTTGTCCTCGAATTGTGGACGTGGCACGTGGCCTTCCCCTCGAACTGGCGACAGATGCTCCCGCGACTTAGGAGCTGGCGCGCCGACTTCCGCCGGTGGGAGATGCCCAGGCAGGTCGAGGCCGTGGATATCCTCTCGGGTGAGATCCTCTGTCGGGAGGAGCGATACCAGGCGATCCATCGGAAGCCGGATTTGCGGCGGGCAATTGGATTTCTCGAGAGGGCCATCACAGGTTGCGAAGCCATCGGCAATCGCTATGAGGCGCTCTACGCGCATTCCTGGCTATCCCTCGCCTTGTTCCTTGCGGACGAATACGAGAGGGCCGAGCAGGAAGCGGAGGCCACTCTCGAGTCCGACCGGAGGATCGGGCCGGGTCACTGCGCAATCCTCTGCCACCAAGTTCTCAGCCGGCTATGTCGGTTGCGTGGCGACATGGATGGCGCGCGGAAGCACTCCGACATCGCGGTTCGCCAGGCCCGTCGGTTGAACTGCGGGTGCGTCGGAATCGCATCGTTGGAGCGGGCGGTCCTAGGAGAAGATTCCGGGAATGAGATTGCGCTTCGCGAGTTGCTGGAGCCGGCCGTTGCGGAAACCATCCGGAAGGGGTGCCCCGACGAAGTGCGTTATGCACGGCGGCTGGCGCGCCAACACCGCGTTGGTCTTCCCACAGAACCGCACGAGATCGGCACGCCGTCGAGTCAACCGGGGGCGGCATCATCGGACAAACGCGGAGAATCGCCAGCCACTTTGACCGTGCACCTTTAACGATAGGAGCGCCATGCTTTCCATCCGGTAAGGCGATCGTTGATGACGACTATTCCCGTCGAACCTCCGGTACCCGTGGTCCCGTTCAAGAACTGCCCCATCGCGACGAGCTTGGGAGTCCTCGGTCGGAAATGGAGCCTTCTCATCCTCCGGGATATCGGGTGGAAGCGGGCCGACCGGTTCAACGGTCTCCTCCGTACCATTCCAGGC
>DASWGO010000059.1:0-2507 GCA_036393695.1 Thermoplasmata archaeon | reverse complement strand
CCCCGTGCGATCTCGAGTCCGGAGCGACGCGAGGATCGCCAACGCCGCATTGAAGCCGCCCGCCAGGTCGGCGATGGGCACGCCCGGGATCGCGGGTCGTCGTTCGTCGAGGCTCCGGGTGACGGACAAGAGGCCCGCGAGAGCCTCGAAGTTGATGTCGTGCCCCGGGAGATCTTTGTACGGACCGTTTTGGCCGTATCCGGAGAACGAGCAGTAGATCAGCTTCGGATTCCACATCACGAGGGCATCGTAGTCCGCGCCGAGGCGCGCCATGACGCCGGGCCGGAACTGCTCCACGACGACGTCCGCTCGGCCGACGAGCTTCCGGAGGATGTCCTGGCCTGCGGATGTTTTCAAATCGATGGCAAGGGAACGTTTTCCGCGGTTCACCATCGCGAACGGATAGGAAACATCATGGACGATTGGCGGCACCGATCGCATGTAATCGCCGAGCTGCGGGTCCTCCACCTTTATCACGTCAGCTCCGAGGTTGCACAGGAGCTGTGTGCAGAAAGGCCCTGGTAGCAGGCGCGTGAAATCGAGAACCGTGACTCCGTCCAGAGCACCAGGCATCGTGAGGAGAAAGGCCGCGCGGGCTTGAAGATGCGGGAGCTAGGCCCCCTCTTCGGTGGTGCCCGATTGCCCACCCGACCGCACGCTGTGCCATTTCCGGAGCAGGGCCTGAAGATTCGCTGGAGTGAGGATACCAAATGACACGTTCAGTCCAGCCGCCGTGACAAATACCCACTCGTCCGTGTCAGCATCGAAGCGAACAGCAGTTACACCTTGCCACGGGACGAAAAGCTCCTTCACATAGCGCAGATACGGCGAGCCATACCAGAAATGGGCGCCATCCGATGTGATCGCGATCCGAGACGGAGTTATCGGAGGCACAAGTCTGTAGTAGGTAAGAGCGGCGAGGGGGATGAGGACGGGGATGTCGAAAAATAGCACGACCGGAAGATAGCTAACGGGATCTGAAGGCGAAGCAACAAGCAGCAGGAAAACCATCCCGCCGAGCCCGAAGCCGATGGCCATGAAAAGTCGCCCCCAGCGTGGAACCAATGACTGGATGAGATTGGGTCGCCACTCGATGGATTCATCGGCGAGATTGCTCGTAGTGTCGATCTCTGTCAGCGGCTTGCCCTGGACTGCGGACGAATGTAGCTGTCGCCGCCGGAAGTATGCTGCAAAGAATGATGACCACCAGAATATGATTGAAAGGCTTGCGACAATCGCGAACACTCGGGGGAGGAACGAATTTCGCCCAGCCGCAAACCCTATAACGATTGGTCCGACGAGAAAGGCGGTGATCACGGAGAGGACGGCGGGAGCAGCCGAGCCCCAGCCTACCGATTTCTCGTAGGCCTTCCCGTGGCCACCTCCACATTCGGTCCGCCAGCAACGATCGCACACGTAGAAGTTGTCCACGCGGCACCAGATTAGCCGGCGTCCTCCTTCGCGCGCCGGAAAGTCGACGAGACACCGTGCGCAGATATGCCGCACGCGGAGTAATGTTCCGGATAGGGCAATAATCCTCGGAGACACCTCAACTGGCGAACCTTCTTATCTCTCGCGGCCCATGGGATTCTTAGGAAGGCGAATGCCCGAAGCCGTAATCGTCGGAGCCGTTCGGACCCCAATTGGGAAGCGCGCCGGTTCTCTCAAAGACTGGCGGCCGGATGACCTAGCTGCGTTCGTGCTTCGAGCGCTTGCGGACCGGACCGGGATCGAGCCCAAGATGGTCGAAGATGTCGTGCTGGGCTGCGTGACCCAGGTCGATGAACAGGGGCTGAACATCGCCCGCCTCGCCCCTCTGATCGCCGGATTTCCGGAATCCGTGCCGGGCACGAGCGTGAATCGGATGTGCGCGTCCGGCCTGCAGGCGTTCAACTTCGCAGCGATGGAGGTCATGACGGGCCAGAACGACGTCGTCATCGCGGGGGGCGTCGAGGTGATGTCCCGCGTGCCCCTGGGATCCGACGCCGGAGCGCTCAGCCCGAAGCTCCTCGAGAAATACGAGATCGTGCAGCAGGGCATTTCCGCCGACCTCGTCGCGGACAAGTACAAGGTCACGCGCGAGCAGATGGACGAGTTCTCGCTCTGGTCCCACCGCAAGGCGATTCGCGCGATCGACGAAGGCCGCTTCAAAAAGGAGATCGAACCCGTCCCGGTGTTCGACGAGAGTGGCAACAAGCGGATGTTCGACACGGACGAGCACCCGCGTCGGACCACGTCGCTCGAGAAGCTCGCGTCCCTCCCGGCCGCGTTCAAGCCCGATGGCCGAATTACGGCGGGCAACTCGAGCGGCATCAACGACGGCGCGTGCGGGATCCTGGTGACGACGCCCGACAAGGCGAGGGAATTGAAGCTGGAACCTCGCGCCCGATTCGTCTCGACCGGCGTCGCGGGCACAAACCCGACGATCATGCTCGACGGCACGATTCCCGCCATCCGGAAGGCCCTGGCACGGGCCGACCTCAAGGCTGACGACATCGACATCTGGG
>DASWGO010000058.1:0-3973 GCA_036393695.1 Thermoplasmata archaeon | reverse complement strand
GGCGCGGCCGATCGGGCTCGGCGCGCGGGACACCCTTCGACTGGAAAAGGGCTACCTCCTGTCCGGCCAAGATTTCGACGGACGGCAGACGCCGCTCGAGGTGAACAGCGCCTGGCTCGTGAAATGGGACCGGCCGTTCCTGGGTCGCGAGGCGCTCGCGGTCCAGCGGGACCGGGACGACTATCCGCGGCTCGTCGGCGTGCGGATGGAGGACCGCGGGATTCCGCGGCCCGGCTTCCGCGTCCTTTCCCGCGGGGTCGAGGCAGGCTACGTCACGAGCGGGACGATGTCACCGAGCCTGCGCGTGGGGATCGCGCTCGCTTCCGTCGACAAGGGACACGCCACGGAGGGAACGTCCCTCGAGGTCGACATCCGCGGGACCACGCATCCCGCGCGCGTCGTGTCGCTCCCGTTCCTCTGATCCGGACAACAAGGAGTAGTTTCGCGCGGCCGGGCGAGACGTTCATATGGAGCGGCCTCGTGTGGTAACAGATATGGTAACAGCGCGCCGGAGTACTGGTAACATACGTGATTCAGAAACTAATATACCCGCCCACCCCTTTGGTCGCGCTCACCCCCAGGGATGGCTTCACCGCCTGTATTGTACGGCGCACGCCATCTGACCGGGAGAGGGTCGTTCCATGGAACAAGTCAAGATTGCTGATTCGAAGTTCATCGAAATCGTCGCGGACGAACCGGATCCGAAGCTGACGGACAACGCGTTGCGCGTCCTTCAGAAGCGATATCTCAAGAAAGACGACAAGGGCCGCGTCATCGAGACGCCGAAGGAGCTGTTCGCGCGGGTCGCCTGGAACCTTGCGCAGGCGGAGCGGAACTACGGGGCGAGCGAGGCCCAGATCGAAGAGACCGCACGGCGGTTCTACCGGATCATCGCGAACCTGGAGTTCCTGCCGAACAGCCCGACGCTCATGAACGCAGGGCTCGAGTTGCAGTTGCTCTCTGCGTGTTTCGTGATTCCGGTCGACGATAGTCTCGTCGGTATCTTTGACGCTCTCAAGCAACAGGCTCTGATCCATCAAGGGGGCGGCGGAACCGGTTTTGCCTTTTCGCGCTTGCGACCAAAGGGCGATTTTGTGAAGTCCACGATGGGCGTCGCGTCGGGCCCCGTATCGTTCATGAAAATCTTTGACGCCTCGACGCAGACCGTGAAACAAGGCGGAAAGCGAAGGGGTGCCAACATGGGGATCCTCCGCGTCGATCATCCCGACATCCTTGAATTCATCACATGCAAAGACAAGACGACCGAGGTTACGAACTTCAACATCTCCGTCGCGATCACCGACAAATTCATGGAAGCGATGAAAGCCGGCACGAAATACGACTTGGTGAACCCGAGGAACCATGAGGTCGTGGGGCAACTCGACGCGCGCGAAGTCTTGGACAAGATTGCGTTCCAGGCTTGGAAGAACGGCGAACCAGGGCTCTTCTTCATCGACGAGAACAACCGCCGCCAGCCGACGCCAAATGTCGGAGACATGGAGGCGACGAATCCCTGTGTGACGGGCGACACCTTGGTTTCGACGGAGCTCGGGCTGATTCCAATCGAGGAGATCGCGGACCGCTATCCGAATGGCGGTATTTCTCTCGTCACGGATCGTCGAGTGCCTGCTGAGGTCGTCACGGAGTCGAACGGCATGTTGCTCGCGAGTCGCGATGAAGCGGAGCGAGGGACACGGCTCGGGCCCATGGTGGCGGCGTGGCGAACCGGGGTGAAACCAGTTTGGAAGGTGGCGACGAAATCAGGATTCGAACTCACTGCGACTGCGGATCACAAGGTCCTGACGACAGCCGGTTGGGTTTCTATTGCGGAGTTGGTGCCGGGCGTGCACAAGCTCTTGATTCAATCCGGGGAAGGAAGGTTTCCGGAAGACAAGCAACTCCCGTTCAAGCCCTCCAACGTCTACATCGGAGAAAACGGGAAGACAACAGTGCTCAATCTTCCGACTGAGTGGTCTCGCGAACTTGGTCTCGTCTTGGGGTGGCTGGTCGGCGACGGCTGGCTCCGATCGGGCGACAAGAACTGCCGTGTTGGGTTCACCTTCGCAAAGAGCGACGCGCCGGTGTTCGCGACCCTTCGGCCGATCTTGAACGGTTGGTACGGGAGAAACATACGCGGGGTCAAGATGGCGAACGGGGTTTACCACCTCTCGTATCACTCGCGGTTCTTCGTCGATTTCTTCGAACGTCTTGGCGTGAGGTCCGTGGGCTCCGATCAGAAGGAAGCGCCCAGTGCGATTTTCTCCGCCCCGCGAGACGCAGTCGTTGGATTCTTGCAGGCCGTTTTCACCGCCGATGGCACCGTACGCATTCATCCAGACCCTAGCGGAGCATGGGTGGCGCTGACATCGAAGAGCAAGCATCTGCTGCAGGGCGTACAGTTGCTCCTGCTGAATCTGGGTATTCGATCCAGGATACTGAATCGGAGTCGCGCCGCTCGCAAGTCCCTTTTCAGCTACATCACGAAGTCTGGCGTTCGACGAGAATACGGGTCCGACGGCATTTTGTTCGAGCTCGGAATCTTCGGCGAGGGCAGAAGTCGTTTCCAGGAACGCGTTGGTTTCTTGGATGAGAAACAAGCTCGTCTCTCTAAGATTCCAGCCTCCCGTCATCGGCCGTCCAACTTTTCGGATCTCCTGGTGTCGAAGGAGCGCGCGGGCGATCAGAACGTCTTTGATTTCACGGAGTCGAACTCGCACTCATGCATCGGCAACGGAATCATCGTTCGAAATTGCGGCGAGCAACCGCTCTTGCCCTACGAATCATGCAACCTTGGTTCCATCGATCTCGCGCGGCACATGAAGCGCAACGCCGGCGGTCGTTGGGATGTCGACTGGAAGAAGCTCGAAGGTACCATCCGTGCGACGGTTCGCATGCTCGACGATGTCATCGACATGAATGCGTACCCCGTCAAGGAGATCGAGGAGATGACGCGTGCGACCCGAAAGATTGGCCTCGGTGTCATGGGCTTCGCCCGCATGCTCTTCATGCTCGAGGTCCCGTACGACTCCAAGGAGGGGGTCGAATGGGGCCGCAAGATTATGAGATTTATCCAGGAAACCGGATATAATGAGAGCGCAAAGCTCGCGGAGGAGCGCGGAGTCTATCCCGCTTGGGAGGGCAGCCGTCACCAAGAGAAGGGCCTGCATGTCCGCAATTCCTACGTCACGACCGTCGCGCCCACCGGCACGCTCTCGATGATTGCCGACACATCCGGCGGCTGCGAGCCGGAGTTCAGCCTGATCTGGTACAAACGCGTCATGGACGGCGAAGAGCTCCCGTACTTCCTCGACTACTTCGAGGAGGTCGCGAAGCGCGAAGGTTTCTGGCGGGACGACCTGGTGCAGAAGATCCTCGACAACCACGGGTCCCCGCGCGGCCTCAAACAGGTCCCCGAGAAATGGCAGCGCGTCTTCGCCACGGCGCACGATGTCGCACCCGAGTGGCACGTTCGCATGCAGGCGGCGTTCCAAGACTGGTGCGACGCCGCGGTGTCGAAAACGATCAACCTGCCGCGGGAGGCAACCGTGGAGGACGTGAAGAAAGCGTACCTCCTGGCCCATGACCTGCACTGCAAAGGCATCACCGTGTACCGCGACGGCTCCCGCGAGGACCAGGTCCTGAACATCGGCGTCGCGGAGGCGGGGAAGCCGAAGGAGGTCCGCGTCGAAGTTCCGCCGGAGCCCGCGGCCCTGCGGCCCCGCGCCCGTCCGGACGTCATCACGGGCCGCACCCAGAAGATCCTCACGGGATACGGGGCGCTGTACGTCACCGTCAACGAGGACGAGAAAGGCCTGTTCGAGGTCTTCGCGCAGATCGGCCGCGGTGGCGGCTACACGGCGTCCTTCACGGAAGGGATCGCCCGGCTCGTGTCGCTGTGCCTGCGGTCCGGCGTCCCGGTCGACGAGATCATCGACCAGCTCGAAGGCATCCGGAGCCCGCGGATCGCGGTCGA
>DASWGO010000057.1:0-13668 GCA_036393695.1 Thermoplasmata archaeon | reverse complement strand
TCGTCCGTCAGCCACGACGTCCACGTCGATTTCGGTCGCGTGAGCCAAATATCGGTCGACGAGGACCGGATGGTCCTTTGAGACGCGCACGGCCGTCTCCATGAACCCCGCGAGGTCTTCCTCGGTGTAGACGATCTCCATGCCGCGGCCGCCCAGCACATACGACGGCCGCACGAGCACAGGATAGCCGATCCGCGCGGCCAGCCCCCGCACTTCGTTGAAGCTGTAGCCCGAAGCGGCGTCGGCCTGGCGAATCCCGAGGCGGCGCATCAAGGCGGCGAACTTACGCCGGTCCTCTGCGAGGTCGATCGATGCCGGGGGCGTGCCCAGGATCCTCGTCCGAGAGCGACGTCGGCGCAGCGCTCGCGCGAGCGGCAGCGCGAGGTTGATCGACGTCTGGCCGCCGAACTGAAGGATCGCCCCGTCCGGTTTCTCCTCCTCGATGATGTTCAGGACGTCCTCGAGCAGGAGGGGCTCGAAGTACAGTCGGGTGGAGATGTCGAAGTCGGTGGAGACCGTCTCCGGGTTGTTGTTCGCAATGATGGCGGCGACGCCCTCTTCTCGCAATGCGAAGATGCCTTGGACGCAGCAATAGTCGAATTCGACCCCTTGGCCGATTCGAACGGGTCCGCTGCCGACGATCAGGACTTTCCGTCCCCTCAGCCGCGGGGTCTCGCCTGTCGCCTCGTATGTCGAATAGAAGTAGGGCGTCCGCGCCTCAAATTCGCCGCCGCACGTATCCACCATCTTGTAGGCCACCCGCGGTCGACCCCGACGAATCCCCTCCTCTGAGGCTCGAGTGAGCGCGGCGAGGGACTCATCCGCGAACCCGGACCGCTTCGCCTCCGCCAGCAGCACACGAGTCCGCCGGGACCCTCGAAGACGCGACTCCAGGCGAACGATGTGCCGGACTTTTTCGATGAAGAACGGGTCCCAGTCCGTGAGCGCCGCGATCTTCTCGGGCGCGAACCCCCGCCGCAACGCCTCGGCAATCGAGAAGATCCGTTCGGATGTGGGCTCCTTCAGCTCCCGGACGATCTCGTCATCGGTCGCGGGAACCGAATCGAGACCGACCCGGTCAATCTCAAGGGAGCGCACGGCCTTCAGGAAGGACTCCTCGAAGGTCCGGCCGATCGCCATGACCTCTCCGGTGCTTTTCATCGAGGTGCCGATGCGCCGGTCCACCGTCGGGAATTTGTCGAACGGCCATCGCGGAATCTTTGTGACGACGTAGTCGAGGGTGGGCTCGAAGGAAGCCAGCGTTTTCCCTGTGACCGGGTTCGGGATCTCGTCGAGGCGGAGACCGATCGCGATCTTGGCTGCGATGCGAGCAATCGGATAGCCGGTCGCCTTCGACGCGAGCGCGGACGAACGGGAGACGCGCGGGTTCACCTCGATGACCCGATACTCCCCCGTCCTCGGATGGACCGCGAACTGGATGTTGCATCCGCCTTCGACGCCCAGCGCGCGGATGATTCGGAGCGCGGCCGATCGCAATGTCTGGTGGTCCGTATCGCTCAGGGTCTGGGCCGGCGCGACGACGATCGATTCGCCCGTATGGATCCCCATCGGATCGAGATTCTCCATGTTGCAGATCGTGATGCAATTGTCCGAGGCATCGCGCATCACCTCGTACTCGAATTCCTTCCAGCCGAGGACCGACTCCTCGACGAGCACTTGCTTAATCCGAGAGTAGGCGAGGCCGAAGCCCACGATTCGTTCGAGGTCTTCTGGGGAGTGGGCCACCCCACTCCCGGCTCCTCCCAAGGTGTATGCCGCGCGGACGATCGCCGGATAGCCGAGTTCCTCCACGAACCCGCGAGCCGACTCGAAATCGGAGGCGGCGCGGCTCCGCGGAATCGGCTCGCCGATCGAACGCATGAGGCTTGCGAATCGTTCGCGGTTCTCGCCCGCCGTGATCGCCTCGAGCTTCGTCCCGAGCAGCTCCACGCCGTGCCGTTGGAGAATGCCCGCGTCGGCGAGCTCGCTGCACAAGTTCAGCGCGGTCTGCCCGCCCATCCCGCTCAGGATGCCTTGCGGTCGCTCTTTCGCGATCACCTTCTCGAGGAATTCGATGGTGAGCGGTTCCACGTAGACCGCGTCCGCCGTTTCTGGGTCCGTCTGGATCGTCGCGGGGTTGCTGTTCACTAAGACGACCCGCACGCCTTCCTCTCGGAGGGATCGACAGGCCTGCGTCCCGGAGTAATCGAATTCGGCGGCTTGCCCGATGACGATGGGTCCGGAACCGACCACCATCGCGGTCCTAACGTCGCCGCGCTTGGGCATCGGCCCCACCCCCACCGCCCGTAGCCTAGGCCCCCTTGAGCCCCGCCACGAAATCTCGGAAGATGTACTCGTTGTCCCACGGCCCCGGTCGCGCCTCGGGATGGTACTGCACGGAGAATATCGGGAGTTCCCGGTGAGCCATGCCTTCCACGGTGCCGTCGTTCAGATTGAGGTGCGTCACTTCGAACTCGGAACTTGGGAGGGAGTCGGCATCGACCGCGAAGCCGTGGTTCTGCGACGTGATGTGGACGCGTCCCGTACGAAGATCCTTGACGGGCTGGTTCCCGCCGCGGTGCCCAAATTTCAGCTTGAACGTCGTCCCTCCGAAGGCGAGGGCCAAAAGCTGGTGGCCGAGGCAGATCCCGAGGATCGGCACGCGGTCGGCGAGTTCCTTCGTGGCCTTCACCGACGTTGCAAGGATTTCCGGATGGGCCGGATCGCCGGGACCGTTTGAGAGGATCACGCCATCCGGTTTGAGTCCGAGGATGTCGTCGGACGTCGCATTGAAGGGCACCCGGATGACGTCCGCGTATCGTTGGGCTTCCCGGATAATGTTCCGCTTGACGCCACAATCCACGACGACGATGGTCCGCTTGCCAACGCCGGGGTAACGTTCGACCTCGCGACAGCTGACCTCGGCGACGAGGTTCCGCGTGTCCGGGTGCGGGGCGGTCCGGACCTCACGCGCGACGGTCTCCAGGTCCTCGGAGGCCGGCACCAGGGCGGCCTTCATCGTCCCCTTCGAACGAATCTTGATCGTGAGAGCCCGCGTGTCGGCGCCCTCCATGGCGGGGGTCGCGTGGGTTTTCAGGAAATCCGCCAGGCTGAGGACGCTCCTCGGATGGCTTGGGACGGCACAGGCCTCCTTCACCACGAACCCGGTCGGCTGGATCGTCTCGGATTCCATCGACGCCGGATCGACGCCGTAGTTGCCGATGAGGGGGTACGTCATCATGAGGATCTGGCCGCGGTACGATGGATCGGTGAGGGCCTCCGTGTAGCCCGTCATGTTGGTATTGAACACGAGTTCGCCGAAGACCTTCCGGCGCGCGCCAAAAAACGCTCCTCGGATGGCGGTTCCGTCCTCGAGGACGAGGCTTCCTTCCATCCGTTGGACCCTCCCCCGATTTCCCGTCCGCTTATTAGGATTTGTGTCCCTTGACAGGGAACCCAACGACTAAGTGGCCGCCGACCGCTCCGGACTCGTGGCGAGCGATCGAGTCCCCGATTCCATGAGACATCCGCTCTCTCTGAAGGCCGAGTACGCCGACCCATTCCTGTATGGCGGCGCGAGTTTCATCGTGGGGATCGTCGGCCTCATCGGCGGCCTGGTATTGTTCGTCCTGGGGAATGGAACCGCGGCCGGCTACCTCTCGGCCCTCAGCGCAATCCTGATCCTCGCGGGCTACCTCGTGGCCCGGCGCGGGAAATGATCCCAACTTTGGCTACGCGGACGGCAGCCGCAAGTCATTCAGTCGCTCAGTCATCTTGTCCCAATGACTGCCTTGCCAGTACACGCGGCGACAGGAGGGACAACGCCAGAATGCCTGATGTCGCGAGCGCACTCCTTCAGGCACGACCTCTTTCACTTCCGCAAGAGACGCGGGCACCAGTACTTCGTTACAGAGGGAGCAGCGGGACAGCGGATCGATGAGTCGGAGGGGGAGAACCTTCGCGACCTCGCGGAGCTGTTCCTCGAGGTCATCGGACCGAATCTGGACCGCGCCGGAGACCCGGCCCGCCAGCTCCTTGTCCCGCGTCAGGAGGATTCGGTCTTCCAATCGAACCCGCTCGATCAGGGCCCGATCCGGACCCGGCTCCGGATACGCCGTGTCGTACCCCATGAAACGGAGCCAACGGGCGAGGCTTCCGAGCATGTGATCGCATAGAAGCTTCACCGGACCACCGAGTACTCCAAGAGGACCCCATCGCCGAGGCGCTCGCTTCGCTCGAGCCGAAGACGGATCGAGTTCTCCAGGGATGACGTCCCCTGTCCGCCCGCGACGGTCGGCGACGAACGACCGCCGAGCACCCGGCTGCTGATGAATACCTTGAGCTCGTCCGCGAGGCGATGCCGGAGAAAAGACCAGATCACGGTGCTCCCACCTTCCACAAGGACCGTCTTGATCCCGCGCGAGGCGAGATGGTCCAGGAGGAACACGAGGTCGACCTCATCCTTTCCACAGCGCAAGACCTCCGCCCGAGGGAAGGCTCGATCCGAATCCACGGACGTCACGATCAAGGTCGGAGCCGTACCGTCGAGGACGTGCGCTTTCTCCGGCGTCCTGCCTTGGGTATCGAGGACGACCCGCAGGGGATTCCGACCTTTCGCGTACTCCGCTTTCACGGTGAGCTTCGGGTCGTCCATCAGGACCGTTCCGACACCGACGAGAATCGCATCGGCTTCGGTCCGGAGGCGGTGAACCCGACGCATGTCCTCGTCGTTGCTCAAGCGCACCGCCTTCCCATCGGAGAGTGCGATCTTCCCATCGACGCTCATTGCGGCATTGATGATCACTCGGGGTCGCACGGGCATCCGATGGGCGGGTCGAATAACAAGTTTGCGGGTTCCGGCGAAGTTCATCTATCGCGGCGACCTGGCTCCGTCGGCGAAGGTCATGAAGGCCCACCTGGTCCACCTCGAGGGGATGCGCTTTCGGGCGAAGGCGGATGACGGGCACGAGATCCTGTTCGATGGCGGCGACGAGGAAGCTCGACGCGGCCCGAGCCCCATGCAAGCCACCCTCTTAGCGACGATGGCATGTACCGCCTCCGATGTTGTGTCGATCCTGCGAAAGGAGCGCGTGCCGTTCCGCGGCCTGGACATCGAAGCGGAAGCCGAAAGAGCCAAGGACGTCCCCCGGGTGTTCACGAAGATTCATCTCCACTACCGAGTGCGCGGGGATAACATCCACGAAGCCGCCGTCAAACGTGCCATCGACCTGTCATCCGAGAAGTATTGTTCCGTCGGAATCATGTTGCGCCGCGCCGGCGTGGAGTTTGTCAATACGCACGAAATTCTCCCGATGAAGTGAAGTGTTCTCAGCGCATGGACTCGTGCCGGGTATGTTTAAGTAACCTGTCCGAGATGGACCGCGCCGCATGGAAGGAATCCAGATTTACGAGCTCAAGCGGATGGACCTCCGCGGGGCCACCGTCATCGATGGATTCCCGAGTGTGGGTCTGGTCAGCTCCATTGTCGCGAACTACCTGATTAACGCGCTGAACCTCACCCAGATCGGGATCATGGATTCCGTCTACTTCCCGACCGTCGCACTGGTCCGGGACGGCCAGCCGATGAACCCGGTGCGGATCTACGCCGGTCCGAAAGTGGACGATCACGACCAGATCGTTGTATTCATTTCCGAGTTCCAGCCGCCTCCGAACTTGATCAAGGCGATCGCGGCGACCGTCCTCGACTGGGCTCAAGACGCTCGCTGCAACCTCCTCGTGTGTCCGGAGGGACTGATTGTCGATGCCCGCGAAGACGAGGGCGAGCGCCAGGTCGAGGTCTACGGGATCGGTTCGACCGACAAGGCGATGGACATGATCCGCAAGAACGACATCACGGTCTTCGAAGAAGGCGTCATCACCGGGGTCGCTGGCGTCCTATTGAATGAAGGCCGCAAGCGGGACTTCGACGTCATCACCCTCCTGAGTGAGGCCCATCCCGATTACCCGGACGCGAGAGCCGCGGCCCGAGCGATCGAGATCATCGACAAATTGCTGCTTCACACGGAGCTCGACGCCCGGCCGCTGTACGAGGAGGCCGAGCGAATCGAGATGCAGCTCAAGTCAATCCACCATCAGACCGAGGCGGCGAAGAAACCGACCGAACCTGCAAGGCCAAGCATGTACGGTTAGGTGCCGGGCTCGACGCTCACCTCGAACCCACCGTGTTCTCGAGTGACCGCGAAGCGGCATGGTAAGAATTGCGGAATGAGCCACATCATCGTTTCTAGGTGACCCGAGGCGGATCGCACGCGAAACCGGGATGGGCCGTCGGCACGGGCCAGGTACGCGAGCAGCTGGTCCGCCGCGTGGACGTCGAGCGTCGCCCGGGACTCGATCTCCGCTCCGAGGGACGCGGCGGCTTCTTCTCCGATACGTTCGGAGGGCTTTCCCCGTTCTGCGAGAGAATCGGCGCCAATCAGGACGGTCTCCGACTCCGCCCAAAGGACTAGGGCCCCGCCTTGCCCAACCGCCTCCTCCCCCTGGTACACGCGTTCCTCGACCTTGACCTCCGGGATCCCGTGGAGGCGACGGAGGGCCGCGTGCTTCATCCGCTTCGGCACGTCCTCCGGGAGGTTCGAGGCGTGTGCAATGCCCCGCACCCGTTCGATCTCGCCCCTTTCCGACTTGCCGAGAGGGGACCACGACCGCGTGGGCTCGATCACGGCCTCGACGACTCCCCCGCCGCGAGGATAGTACCCGCGCCGGAGAACTTCGACATCGGCGCGGGCTCCGAGCTGCCGAACCAACGGCAAGAAAACTCGATTGAAGTAGTCGACTGGCGGAGACCATCGGACGTCCGTTCCTCCGATCAAGCGCACGCGAACCGCTTCCGGGGCCGCGGCGGCCACCGGAAGAAGGGCCTGCAGGACCAGAGTGATGCTCCCCGCGGTCCCGACGTCGAAGGAAAAACGGCCTGCCGCAAGTTTCCCAGGTCGGAACTCGATCGACGACGCTCCGACTGATTCGCCCGTCACCTCGGCCCCGCACAAGGCCGCGACGGCCTTGATTGCCGTCACATGCTGCGCCGCCAGACCCGGCGTGGGCCGGCCCGCCCGAATACGAACGACTCGGACCGGTGTTTCCGTGAGGGCCGACAGAGCGACCGCCATCCGGAGGAGTTGGCCGCCGCCTTCGCCATGGCCCCCGTCGACCTCGATCATGGCGCTCGGGCTCTCATCCGATGCCGAAGGACCTTGAGTACCTCGACGAACGCGAATGCAGTAAACGAAATCAGGACTGTCTCGAGCCAATCGATGGGTGTAAGCGGCTCCGTTTCGAACACGCTGTGCAGGAACGGCGTGTAGATCACCGCGACCTGGAGGGCCATCGATGCGAGCACCGCGACGATCAGTTTCGTGTTCGTGAACAGGCCGATCTGCCAGATCGTCTGGCGCGGAGATCTCATTGCGAACACGAGGAAGAGCTCGAAGAACACAATCGTCGTGAAGGCGACCGTACGAGCTCGGTTGGCGTCGGCCCCTTCCTGCAGTTCCAGGAAGAAGACCCCGAGGGTGCCGACCGTCAAGATCGCCGACACGACGATGATCAGGAAGAGAATGTCCCGGGAGAGCACACCCTCCTTCGGATCGCGAGGAGGGCGAACCATGATGTCCGTCGGGTACGGGTCAACGCCAAGGGCCAGGGCCGGGAGACCATCCGTCACGAGGTTGATCCACAGGAGTTGCACCGGCGCGAAGAACGGAAGGAAGTTCGGGTCTGCGATCGCGAGGGTCGCGATGAACATGATCAGGACCTCCCCCGCGTTCGCGGAGAGGAGGAAAGCGACGAACTTCCGGATGTTCTCGTAGATTCCGCGGCCTTCCTCGACCGCGGCCACGATGGACGCAAAGTTGTCGTCGGTCAGGACCATGTCTGCGCTCTCCTTGGCGACGTCCGTTCCGGTAATCCCCATCGCGACGCCGAGGTTGGACCGTTTGAGGGCGGGGGCGTCGTTCACGCCGTCGCCGGTCATCGCGACGATGTGACCCGCCTTCTTCCAGGCGTCCACGATGCGCATCTTGTGTTCCGGCGCGACGCGCGCGTAGACGCGGATCCGCTGCACCTCCCGAACGAGCTCCTCGTCGGACATTTTCTCGAGCTCTTCTCCCGTCAGGGCGCGGTCCCCTTCTCCGAGGATCCCCATCTCCCGGGCCACGGCCATCGCGGTGAGTTTGTGGTCTCCCGTGATCATCACGACCCTGATTCCCGCCTTCTTGCAACGGCGGATCGCCTCGATCGCATCGGACCGCGGCGCATCCATCATTCCGGCCAGCCCGAGAAACGTGAGATCCGTCTCGAGGGTCTCCTCCTTCAGCGGCGGCACATCGCCCCGAAATTCGCGGACGGCAAATCCGATGACGCGGAGGGCCCGCGTCGCCAGCTCCTGATTCCGGAACAAGTACTGTCTCCGATCGTATTCGGAGAGAGGTTTTCTCTCGCCGTCCACCATGTGGTGGGAACAGGCCGCGAGAATCCGTTCCGGAGCGCCTTTCACGTGAAGGACCGCGATCACGCCCTCAAGGCGCCGTAGCCGCTCCCCCTCCGGCAGGGAGAGGACCTCGCGAACCTGCGATTCGGACAGGGGCGCGTGAAGGGTCGACATCTTCTTTCGCTCGGACGTGAAGGCGATCTCCGCGACCCGCGGCCATTTCGCTCGAATCGACTCCGGGTCCATCCGCGCGCGCCGCGCGGCGACCAGGAGCGCGCCTTCCGTCGGGTCGCCCTCGACGACCCAGCGAGTGCCATCTCGCTTCAGGACGGCGTCATTGCAGAGAACCCCGCATTCGAGGATTCGCTGCAACCCGGGATGCGCCTCCAGGTCCGCGACCCGGCCATCGGCCCGGACGACGCCCGACGGATCGAATCCCTCTCCGATGACCTCGTATTCCCGGGTGCCTGCGACCACCATCCGGACGTTCATTTCCCCCTTCGTGAGGGTGCCTGTCTTGTCGGAGCAGATCACAGAGGCAGCGCCCAACGCTTCGACCGCCGGGAGTTTTCGGATCAGGGCCCCCCGCCGGATCATTCGCTGGAGACCCAGTGCCAAGCTGATCGTGACGATCGCGGGGAGTCCCTCCGGGATCGCCGCGACGGACAGCCCGACCGCGGTCAGGAACAGGAGCTCGATGTGGCCCGGGTCCCGGAGGACGCCGATGACGAAGATAAGGCCCGCGGCAAGCAGGACCGCGATCCCGATCTGCCTTCCGAGGCGGTCCAACTGCCGCTGGAGCGGCGTCTCCTCCTTCGTCTCCCGCTGGACGAGTCCGGCGATCTTTCCGAGTTGGGTCGCCATGCCCGTCTCGACGATGACGGCCTTCCCGCGCCCCCCGTCGACCGCGGTCCCCATGAACGCCATGTTCTTGCGGTCGCCGAGGAACGAGTCGCGCGGCAGCGGCTCCACGGCCTTGCTCACGGGGAGCGACTCGCCGGTTAGCGACGCCTCGTTGACGCGGAGGCTGGCGACCTCGAGGAGCCGTGCGTCCGCGGGGATTCGGTCTCCCGCCGCGAGGACGACGAGGTCCCCGGGAACGACTTCGCGGGAGGGCACCGCAACGACCCCTCCCTCCCGCAGGACGTGGGCCTTTGGCGCGGCCAGGCTCTTCAGGGCTTCGAGAGACCGTTCCGCTCGGTATTCCTGGACGAAGCCGAGGATCGCGTTCATGATCACAATCACGATGATGAGGACGGCGTCGTACAGGTCCTCATTCTGGCCTTGCAGGACTCCCAGAGAGGCAGAGATGATCGCGGCGATGATCAGGACGATCACGAGGACGTCCACGAACTGGCTCAGCAGGATCCGAAGGGGACTCACCTTCGCAGTCTGAACCAGCTCATTCGGCCCGAAGCGGGACAGCCGTTGAGCGGCCTCCCGGCTCGTCAGGCCCAGGGGGGAAGAATCCAATTTCTGGAGGACGGCCTCCGCCCGAAGGGCGTGCCAGTCGTCCGCCATCGCGCGCTGAACATTCGCATTCGTAATAAAGCTCGTTGCGGACATCCATCGGAGCGAACTCGCCGCGGGAGGCGGGCGGGAGGGAACGCGTGCTACCGGATATCATCGACGCGAGCCCGCAAGGCTCTCACGAAAACGAGTCGTATTGAAGGTGAATTGTCTCGGGGACGTCGTACAAGATGACGCTCGGACTCGGCGTGACGGCCGTCCCATTCACATGCATGGCGGTCGGGCTGCCGAATGACTTCCCCCATACGCGGAAGAAGTCTCCGATCGAATAGAGCCGTGCAGTGTCGGTCTCGATATGAATCCGACCGGTCGTGTCGTGGGTGTGCAGGGGCTCGAGACAGAACGTGCTGATTCCGATCCCTGCGGGGATTGGTACGGACGCCGCGCCCGAAGAGATGGTCAGGTCTGTGTGCCAGTGATACACGAGCCCGCCTTCCTGTCGGATGCAAGGTAAGGCGGGTGTACCGGCCAGCAACGGAGGCACGTAAATGGCACCCAGACCGCCCAAGACGATGATCGCCACGAGGGCGATTTGCCACCGGCGAATGCGAATCGGCCGACCTGCCCTCGGCCGCTGAGTCCGGCCGGGTTCCTCCTTCAACTTCTCGATGAGACCGGGTCGATCCGGATGACGTGGATGGATGTCGTTCAAGTGGCGGATGAGGTTCTCGGGTTTGACCGCGACATTGCAGATGGGACAGTGGTCCATCTTCGCCATGGCGACCTCGTACGCGACCGGATGACAGAGAGAGGTGGCGCTCGTATTTAGGAATGCCGCGGACAAGAGGGGGTTTGTAATGCAGGGCACAGAGAGAAACGAAATCGGGTTTGTCAAGGGCGGCCCGACAACACAACAGCATCTTTTTGTAGCCTAAGGAGCGATGCGCGCTCGGGATGGGAAACTCGGTTCTCCTGCGGAGAGCGTCAGCGCCCGCGCTCGAGAGAAACTCCGCCCGGGATGGGTGGGCACGTGGTTGAGACGACGTCGATCATGTTCGACGTGGGCGTCATCGCAACCGTGGGTTTCGTCGGAGCCGCGTTCGCCTCTCGGGCCCGAGTCCCAATCATCATCGGCTACATTATCGCGGGCATGCTGATCGGCCCGAACATCCACTTCCATCTGTTCGGCTGGTCGTACGACGGAATCCTGGCGGACAGCCTCTTCCTGCAGAGCATCTCGCAACTCGGCTTGGTCCTGCTCCTCTTCTTCGTCGGGCTCGAGTTCAGCATCACGAAGCTCATGCGGACGAAGGAGGCCGCCGCGGTCCTCGCGGTGACAAACCTCGCGGTGAACATGTTCGCGGGGTTCGTCATCGGCGCCTGGCTCGGATGGCCTCTGATCGACACGATCTTCATGGCGGGGGTCATCAGCATGTCGAGCTCGGCGATCACCGCGAAGTCCCTGATCGATTTGAAACGCCTCGGCAACGCGGAGACGGAGTTCCTCCTTGGCATGGTGATCCTCGAGTCGTTCCTCGCAATGTTCCTCCTTACGCTGGTCAATGGCATGATCGTCCCCTCGGATACGCCGGTGAACGTGGGCCTCCTGTTCGGCGGCGTGGGGCTCTTCATCGGCTTCTTTGCCCTCCTCGCGGCGGTCGTGGTCCCGAGGACGGCGGCCATCTTTGAACGAATCAAGAACGAGGAGCTGTTCGTCCTCTTCGCCCTCGGAACGGTCTTCCTGGCGGCGTCCCTCGCCGAGGCATTCCGGATCCCCGCCATTGTCGGCGCGTTCTTCATGGGGATGGTCTTTGCGGATACCCGCATCGCGGGCCGGATGAAAGTCAAGATGGAATCGTTGCGGGATGCGTTCGTCGCGATTTTCTTCCTCACCTTCGGCATGCTAATCGACCCGGCGGCCCTGGGCTCCGTGCTCCCCATGCTCGCAATCGCGGTGCCGTTGATTCTGCTGAATGACCTTTTCCTCACCGCGAGTCTCGCCTATTTCATCGGCTTCTCCGGTCGCGCGTCGACCGCGATCGGCACGAGCCTCGTCGCGCGCAACGAGGAGGCGATCCTGTACGCGACCGTCGGGGCCCGGGCGATCCGCGCGAACCCGCAACTCTCGAACGACTATGCCGGGACCTACCTGACCCCGTTCGCCGGCATCCTGTGCATCGTGATGAGCTCCCTCGCACCGATCCTGATGGGTCGATCGAACCGGATCGCTGCCTTCTTCGCGAACCGACTCCCGAAGTCGCTCCGCTTCGGTGCGGAGCTCGTGAAGAGGACGCTGAAGACGGTCATCATGCCGAATTTTCTGCCCATCTACCGGCGCAAACGGCTCTTCCAAGCGTCCCTCATCTTCTACGCCGCATGGATCATCGACTTGACGGTGACCACCGGCGCGGCGCACCTCGCGATGTCCCTCCTCACTCCCGTCCTCGTGTTCGGCGTCTGGGCATCGGCCCGGCACGCGTTCCGCGAACCCGTGCGGCACACGAACTACGGCGTGGACGGCGGCCCGTTCAGCCGATCGACGATCGAGACCTTCGTCCTCCGCATCGTGGTGGGTGCGCTCGCCATCGTTGGCCTCGTCGCCATCTTGTGGCAGTATTATTGGCCCGTGACGCTCGTCATCCTCTACGCGTACTTCCTCGTCGTGGTCTTCAGCATGAAGGTCGTCCACCGGCGCCTGGGCCTGGGCATCACTCGACGCGTCGCCCGCGTCCGACTCGTCCGTCACATGCCGACCGCCCGGAGCTGGCGGGCCGCGAGCGGAATGCGCCGCTGACTCAGACGACCGGGTACGTGAGGTCGCTAATCCACGTCTCGTCGCCGATCGTCGTCTCGGGCCCGTGGCTCGGGTACACGCGGGTCTCGGCCGGGAGTTCCTTCAATCGCCGGAGGGTGAAGACCATTTTCGCCGGACTTCCGCCTTGCACGTCTGTCCGACCGCAGGATCCCGCGTAGAGGGTGTCGCCCGTGAAGAGCGCACCCGCCGTCACAACGTGGAAACACGCGCTGCCCTCCGTGTGCCCCGGCGTGTGAAGGGTCGTGATGACGAGGTCTCCGAGCTTCAGTTCGGACCCCTCCTTCAGGAGGACGTCTGCTTTGACAGGAGCCGGCGGTGCGGGAAGGAACCATCGCGTCCCTCGGGCGTTCTTGTCCAGCCGCGGCGCATCGACCTCGAAAATCGCGATCTTCGCACCCGTGGCGGTCCGGATCGATGCATCGTCCGCGGTCGAATCCGGATGCCCGTGGGTGTTCAGGATGTAGACGATCTTCGCGCCGAACTTCTCCGACATTGCGAGGAGCTCCTTCCCCGCCAAGGCCGGATCCACGACCGCGGCTTGCCGGCTGGCCTCGTCGAAAAGAAAGTACGCGTTGTTGTCGAGCGGAGGGGAGACGACCTTCTCGACGCGCATGAACGACCGAGGAAGGACGAGACTTTCATAAACTTGCCGGGAGGCGAGCGCAACCTTAAGACCACTCGGCCCTTCGAGTAGTCGCATGACGGTCGGCGGCTTGAATTTCAATTGTCCACGGTGCAACAACCCGCTCTTCTTCACGTTCAAGATGGCCGACGAGGGCGACGCGATGCGACGCGAGGTCAACTGTCCCGGATGCCGCACGGCGTGGGTCGTCGGGCTCGACATTCGGCCAAAGTAAGCAGCCTTATGGCCTCCCGCGGGATGGCCGCACCCCGTGCGTCTCCCGCTCTTCCCCCTCCATACGGTCCTGTTTCC